>NZ_JAKUFP010000015.1:0-106953 GCF_022663495.1 Bacillus cereus group sp. BfR-BA-01383 | reverse complement strand
TTAAAAAAGATGACTCCTGTTGAATACAGAAATCATCTTCTTGATATTGCCTAACTTTTTTCAAAATGTTCTTTACAAAGGGTACAGATTACTTGTTTCTATAACTTTTTTTGTTACTATTGATAAGTATAGAAAAAATAAAGTAGTAGGGGAAAAGTACATGAAAAAAACAATTGATCATATCGGAATCGCAGTTCGAGATATAGATAGTACGATACGTTTTTATGAAACGGTATTGTTAGGAACTTTAATAGATCGTTACGTAAGTGAGGCGCCTGGTGTGGAAAGCGAAGTAGCCATTCTTGAAGTTGATGGTGATAGAATCGAATTACTTGCGCCGACGAATAATACAACTTCTCCAATAGCACGATTTATAAAGCAAAAAGGGAAAGGTGTCCATCATGTTGCGTATCGTGTAGATGATTTAGATGTAGCTTTAGAAGAATTAAAGGAACAAGGCATTCGAACATTAGAGCATACACTTAGAATTAATAAACATGGTAGAAGGTTAATTTACCTTAACCCAGCGGATACTGAGGGAACGATTATTGAGTATTGTGATTATCCAGAAGAGAAATAAAAAAGAATATTTTTGTGAAAGGTGTTACGTAATAACGTAACGCCTTTTTATTTATGTATTTGGGTGGAGTGACAAAAAAGTTATACATTTTATAAGGGAATCATATCTTATACAAAAAAGAGATGCATTTAAAAAATGTTTGAATATATATTGTGAGAAGCTATCCACTATCCTATAAAAAATTATGCCGACTATGGGGGAAGAAACCATCGTTTTGAACAGCGATATGTGAAAGGAAAAGAGTAGTTTGTAACCAACTATATATTTTTAGGCAATACAAATAATATAAATAGTTAATTTCATGTATTGGAGAGTGGCTAATTGTGTCGATTTCGTATAGTGCTGAAAACTTTAACGTATTATTTGTTACATCTAGTGTTCCTGTATATTTCCCGGTACTAGAGGAATCTATATATAATAGTTTGAAAAAGGCAGTTGGAACTGTAACGATGGTAACATACGAAAACTTGGTGAAAACAGCTTTAAAGATAAAACCGGATCTCATTATTGTATTCCATGGTTTTGAAGAAGGGATAATTAAGGGGATTCAGGAATTAAAACCATATAACTTTAAAACTGCACTTTGGCTTACAGATGACCCTTACTTTACAGATGTGACGAAAAACTTAGTGCTTGATTATGATTATGTTTTTACGCAAGATACAGGATGTATTGATTTTTATAAAGATTTAGGTTGTGATAATGTATATTATTTGCCTTTAGCAGAACCCCCTGTATATACGCCGATACTTAGGGAAGAGGAATACTTATTTGATATTAGTTTCATAGGGACAGCTTTTGATAATCGGCTCGCATTTATTGATTCAATTGCAGAGTACTTAGTGACTAAAAATACTCTAATTATAGGTTGTAATTGGGATAGACTAAAAAGTTATGAGTTATTGAAAGATAAAATTTTACTTTTACCATTTTTGGTTTACGAAAACAGTATAGGATATTACAAAAAAAGTAAAATTAACATGAATATACATCGTTCGATAGAGGATTTAACATTTAATAGAAATAGAGTAAAAGTAAATGCTTGTTCTATTAATAATCGTACATTCGAAATAGCTAGTACAGGTTCTTTTCAAATGACGGATATTCGTTCAGATTTAGAAAAGTGTTATATTCCAGGGGTACAAATTGAGACATTTACCTCATCGGTTGATTTTATAGAGAAAGCTGAAAGATATTTAGTGAATCCGGCACAAAGAAAGAAAATTGCGATGGGAGGGCTTAAGAGAACGCTAATCGAACATACATATGATAAAAGGGTAAAACAGTTGTTAAAAATAATTGAAATGAACCCTAAAAAAGAAAATGAAATTTAAAAATAGGGAAAGAATATGTTGAAACACAACATATTCAAAGAACAAGGTATTTGAACGTAAGAGCACGCATTTCGAATGAATAAGCATGGTAGAAGAATAATTTATCTTAACTTAGCAGATACAGAGGGCACGATCATTGAGCATTGTGATTATCCGGAAGAAAAGTAAAGGGATTTTATTATTGAGAAAGGGTGTTGTGTAATAATGCAATACCCTTTTTTATTTATGTATTTCACATTTTCTTCACAAATGATTCACGATAACTTTTCTTCTACGGGGACTTACATAAATATATTTTATGATATAATAACAATCTGCTTTAAAAATATAAGTTATATATATGAAAGTAGTTACTATTATATTGGAAGTTTAGAGGTGAGGGGTAAGTTAAGAGTCATATTGTATAGAAAGTTATACTTAATCAGGTTAATATTTTGCCGGGGAATCAAACTTAGTAAGTAAAAAGTAATGAAAGTATAGCGATGAAGAAGAAAGAAGTGAAATGAGTGTGAAAGTAATGAGAAGGTTAGGGGCATGGTTGCTAATCGCGTGCGTGTTTATTATTTTGATACCAAAAAATGCATCTGCTCATGCGTATGTAGTGAAATCAAACCCTGCTGAAAATGAAACGTTGAAGAAAGCACCATCTGTTGTGAAAATTGAGTTTGATGAGGATATACAAGTTTCACATTTTAATACATTATTCGTAAGAGATTCCTCAGGTAAAAGAGTAGATTTGAAAGATGCTCATATTGATAAAGGCAATAAAAAATTATTAGAAACTGGATTAAAAGAGAATCTCAAAAACGGTCTTTACTCTATTCAGTGGAAGGCTATTTCAGCTGATGGACATCCAATTCAAGGAGTTATTCCGTTTCGTGTTGGATTAGCGGAAGCGGGAGCAGACGATGTACAAGTAGAAGAGATGGGCTATGTCCCGCAAATTGATATGATTATGGAACGCAGCATTCTATATACAAGTTTCTCACTATTTTTAGGAGTTCTATTCTTTAATCTTATTCTGTATAAAGGGAGTGCAACCCCAGTTCAATCAAGGAGTAAGAGAATAATATGGATAGCATTACTCGGGATATTCATTAGTTTATTATTCAATCTACCATTGCAAGCGAAAATAAATGCTGATGTTTCATGGTTAGAAGCATTTGATCCTTTCTTATTAAAAGAAACATTACAGCTATCTGTTTTTGGTTATGTATGGATCACTCAAATGGCTCTTATAAGTATGCTTATGATTGTTACATATTTTGCGGTGAAGCGTGAGAAACTTTCTTCGTTTAAAGTATGGAGCATTCCAATTGTATTGTTTATTGGGTTACTTGTTATGAAAGCCTTTAATAGTCATGCATATGGATTAAAGTTTAAAGAAATTGCTGTCGTTATGGACTTTCTGCATTTATTCGCAGCTTCGTTATGGATTGGGGGGCTATCATCGATTATTCTTCTTTTACGTAAAGAGGATGACAAGTGGACTATGTATTGGGATGCGATTAAGCGTTTTTCACCATGGGCAACAGGTGCTGTCATAGTGATTTTATTAACGGGTCTTTTTAACAGTACATTTTTTATTCCCACGATCCATTCCTTATTTGATACGAAGTATGGATTGGCCTTATTAGCAAAGATACTTTTATTCGTTTGTATGGGGATATTGGGAATTATTCATTATGTGAAAGGGAAAATGAGGGCTCAAAAAAGGTTAGGAGCTACGCTGAGAGTAGAGTTTATTGTTGGGGTTATCATTTTTCTAATCGTAGCTTTTATGACAAACATACAAACACCGCCGATGCCTCCTACTGGACCTTTTACAGAGAGTAAACAATTAGATAATGGATATGAACTTACTTTACATGTAAGTCCTAATAAGGTAGGACAAAATACATTTCATATTACTTTAAAGGATGAAAACGGACAGCCTGTTACTGATATGGAACAAATGATATTGACCACACAATCGTTAGATATGAATATGGGCAAAGGTTCATTTAAAGTTTCGGCAGTTTCACCAGGAGAATATGAAGCGGAAGGTATGTATATTAACATGACAGGAAACTGGAATATACATGTTCATGGATTGACAAAATCTCTTGATAGCTTTGATACAGATTATAAATTTATTGTAGGTGGCAGATAAAGAGCCGTTATAGATGAAAAGGAGTTAATAGAAAATGAAACGTATAAAAAAATTAGGAACAACAATGATCGCAACAATAATTGCAATGGGGATTTTTTCGTTACCTGTTAGTGCTCACGTAACTGTGCAACCAGCAACTTCAGATGTTAACTCTTGGGAGACTTACACAATAAAGGTGCCAGTTGAAAAAAATATGGCAACGACAAAAGTCACACTGAAAATACCAGCTGGCGTCGAGTTTCAACAGTATGAACCAGTGCCAGGATGGAAAGTAGAAGAACAGAAAGATGCAGCTGGAAAAGTTAAAACGGTAGTATGGGAAGCAACAGGAGAGGGTATTTTACCTGGGCAGTTTCAGCGATTTACTTTCGTTGCTAAAAATCCAGATAAAGAACAAAAAATAGCTTGGGATGCATATCAACAATATAAAGACGGAGAAATTGTTGAATGGACAGGTGATGAGAAAGCTGAGAAGCCACATTCGCTTACTACAATTGCAAAAGGTACAGCATTTACAGGAGAACATGGAGAAGAGTCTAGTGTGGAAAAGAATGAAGGTACAAGTAATATGCAAACAATAGCAATTGTCTTATCTGTTTTGGCGATTGTATCGTCGGTGGGTACGTGTGTGTCGTACGTCGTAAAAAGTAACATAAGAAAAAGCCTACAAACAGTAGGCTTTTTCTTATATTTGTTTATTTCACTTCAATCTGCTGCCTTACAGCAAGTGTTTTTGGCTTTATATTTACAAAATAAATGCTCACGACAATCAATAATAATCCAATCAATAAGCTTATTGTGATTGCTTCATGCAAGAAAATTGAACTTGCAATAATAGCGATAAGAGGGATAAGAAACGTATAAGCCCCAACTTTACTTGCTTCACCAGCTCCGACGAGTGTGAAGTAGGCAAGCCACCCCATTGCAATAACAAAGAATGAAATAAAGAGTAGTACACTTACAAAAGGTATGCTCCAAGCGATGTTAGACCAACTTTCAAATTCTGAACCGAATCCGATTAAGCAAAGTCCGCCAATAATAAGCTGAAGTGTTACCATCCAAATGGAATTAACGCGGTGTCCTGTTTTCTTAATAAATACTGTGCCAAGTGCCCAGCCAATAGCGGATCCTAGTGCAAGAAGGATTCCAATGACAGAAATATGTCCGGTTAAACTACTAGAGCTAATAACTCCTACACCAATAAACCCGAGAACAAGCCCGAAGATTTTTAAACCGTGCATTGATTCTTCAAGCCATATCCATGAGAAAATACCAAGTAAAACAGGCTGTAGAAATACAATTGCGGAAAATAACCCAGCAGGCATATATTGAAGGCCGACAGTCTGTAGTCCGTAAAATATAATGATATTGAGCAAAGAAGAAATTACGTATAAATGCCAAGTTTCTTTTAAATGTAACTCTTTGTATTTTGGTAAAGCGAATAGGAGTAAAATGAATCCTCCAATTAAAGTTCTAACGCCTGCAAATAAAACAGGTGGTGTATAATGCAGGGCAAACTTAGATAAAGGCCAATTAATTCCCCACATGAAAACAAGAAAGGTAAGGATAAAGGCCGTCTTAGTTCGAGAAAGCTGTGTCACTGTAAGACCTCCTTGATATTATTCATTTCACTATGATATGATATCGGCTATGATAAATAAAATGAATCTTTTTTATGAGGAGTATAAGTGATTAGTTATGACCATTACACAACTTCAAGTATTAATAAAAACTGTTGAGTTAGGTAGTTTTACAAAGGCTGCAGGGGTGTTAAATATGACACAGCCAGCTGTTAGTCATGCGATTTCAAGTATTGAGTCAGAGTTAGGAGTTACGATTCTAATACGTGATAAACGAAAAGGGTTAATGGTTACGGATGTTGGAAACAGAATTCTTGTGCATATTAGAGAGATTTTGAACGGTGTTGAGAAGATTGAACAAGAGGTGGCCATGGAGAAAGGCCATGAAGTCGGTACGATTCGTATAGGAAGTTTTCCAAGTGCTTCAGGGTATTTCTTGCCGAAAATGATTAATATTTTTCGTGAAAAGTATCCAAAATTACAAGTAGTTCTTTGTGAGGGGACACTTAAAGAAGTTGAAGATTGGTTATTATCACGAGTTATCGATATTGGGATTGTTATTTTACCGAATAAGGATATGGAAATAGTCCCAGTAACGAAAGGGAAGATGGTTGTAGTTTTAAGGGAGGATCATCTCCTTTGTAAGAAACGTTCTATTACGATAAATGATTTAGAGAACGAACCGATTATACTATTTAAGGGTGGATATGAACCGCCGATTATTGATATGTTCAAACAAGCAAACGTGCCACTTCGAGTTGAATATGCGGTTTCGACCGTTACTACATCTTTAAATATGATTCAAGAAGGATTAGGCATTGCCATATTAGCTGAATTATCTTTAACGAATTTACCAAAGAACGTGCAAACGCGAGAATTGGAGCCGAAAGTGTGGCGAGAGATTGCTTTAGCTGTTCCTTCATTAAAGGAAGCTTCACTCGCTGTTCAGTTATTTATTGAAGAATTCCAAGAGTTGTTTACAGAATAAGAAGGGATGTCTCATATAATGTAATGAGACATCTTTTTTATTTGCTTTAAAAAATCTGTAAAAAGGATTGACTTATTTTTTAGTTGTAACTATAATGGTTACATCAAGGTGGTGATTACGATGAGAATTAGTAGCCGCTTTTCTATAGCTGTTCATATTTTATCTATTTTGAAAAATAATCCATCATCACTGTGCACTTCAGACTATATGGCTGAGAGTGTAAATACCAATCCGGTAGTCATTCGTAAAATCATGTCGTATTTGAAACAAGCTGGATTTGTTTACGTAAATCGCGGACCAGGTGGTGCGGGATTATTAAAGGATCTACATGAAATCACATTGTTAGATGTGTATCATGCGGTGAATGTAGTAGAAGAAGATAAACTATTTCATATTCACGAGCAACCAAATCCAGATTGTCCAATTGGAGCAAACATTCAAGCTGTATTAGAAGTTATTTTAATCCAAGCACAATCGGCGATGGAAGAAGTGTTGAGAAATATTACGATGGGACAGTTGTTTGAATCTTTGCAAGAGAAAATGAATGCTTAAAATATTATCTATATTTTTTTATTATTGATGTAACTAATTTAATTACAACTATGAAGGTAAGGTGTAAAACTTATGACTGTAAAAATGAAAGTATACTCAGACTTTATATGTCCGTTTTGTTTTTTAGCAAAAGGTCCATTAGATGAAGTAGCGAAAGAGAAAGATGTAGAAATTGAATGGATGCCATTTGAATTACGCCCAAGTCCACATTCTAAAATAGATCCTTGGAACGAACCAGATAAGTTAGGTTCATGGGATGCTTTCATTCGTCCTACTGCAAAAAAATTAGGAGTTGAAATGCGTCTGCCACGTGTTTCACCGCATCCATATACACATTTAGCTTTCGAAGGATGTCAATTTGCGAAAGAACGTGAACTAGGAAATGAGTATCATCACCGCGTATTCACAGCGTTTTTCCAAGAAGAGCAAAACATTGAGGATATTGATGTTTTAACAAAACTGGCGGTAGAAGTAGGACTTCCTGAAGCTGAATTTAAAGATGCTTTAGTAACTCGAAAATATAAAGAAAAACATCAAGCAGCAATTCAGCACGCATATGATGAAGCGAATATTATGGCTGTTCCAACTGTCATGATTGGAGATGAAGTTATTCAAGGGCTTGCTAGTAAAGAAACGTTAGAAAGAGTAATTGATAAAGAAATGGAAAAGGATAAAATAAATTCATTTGAAGGAATGCAATGTAATACGGATGGATATTGCTAATTCGTTTTGCATGAAATAATCAAATTGATTTGTTTAAATAAAAAAACATATATTTGGAGGAATTAAAATGTCAGCAACTACAACAAACTTAAAAGAAGCGATTGTGAACCGTCGTTCCATTCGTAAAGTAACAAAAAGCGATGCAATTACGAAAGAAAGAATTGAAGAAGTTTTAAAAACAGCGTTACATGCACCAACTTCTTTCAATATGCAAAGTGGTCGTATGGTCGTATTAATGGATGGAGAGCATGAAAAGTTTTGGGATATCGTAAAAGAAACACTAAGAGCTCGCGTGCCAGCAGAAAACTTTGAAGCAACTGTAGAAAGACTAAAAGGCTTCCATGCAGGTGTAGGGACAGTTTTATTCTTTGAAGATCAAGCAACAGTAGAAAAAATGCAAGAAAATGCACCATTATATAAAGATCAGTTCCCATTCTGGTCTCATCAAGGAAATGCAATGTTACAACATACTGTGTGGATGCTATTATCGGCTGAAGGAATTGGAGCGTCATTACAACATTACAATCCAATCGTAGATGCTGAAGTAAAAGAGACTTGGAACATTCCAGCAGAGTGGAGCTTAGTAGGACAAATGCCATTTGGTGAACCAAATGAAGAGCCAGGAGAAAGAACATTCTTACCTACTGAAGAGGTAGTGAAATTTTATTAAGAAATCCAATATGTAACGAGAAGACATCTGTTATATATTTATCAAAATCAAAATTAAAAAAGTTCAATGAAAGAAAGGACATTACTATTAGTCATATGTAATGTCCTTTCTTATTCAATATTCACGCTCGATTGCGAAGTATATTATTGAAGATAAGCATCCCTATAGCTTAATAATGAAAAGGTTACTGCGAGAACAATTTTTTTAATATTGATTGATGACTTACAATTAAAAATCTATTATGTTTATTTTTTGAAATGACAGTAAACATCCCCGTCATGTTTGGTGAGTAATCTTTAAAATCATATTTCTTCAAAATGTATCCTCCAAGTCCTCAATTTCAACAAGTATATAAATTCGACATTTTTTTATCTATTCCTCGTATGCAAACTCCATTTAGCTATTGATTATAATATCCTCTATTCAGTGTAGTCTACTTAATTAAGTACAGCTTCCTTACTTGTAGTAATTTATAAGGGTTTAGGGAAGGAATATAAGAAATGATCCAGTGAGAAGGGAAGTGGAAAAATGAATGATGGGAAAAGATATACAGTGGTAGGTACGGATGTCGAGGAAGTAAAACGTTTAAATAAAAATTCAGGGTTAACGTATAACCAAGTGAAGGAATTGTTAGCGAAGCAAATGCAAAAAAGAAATAATTAAGCTTTTCATTTAGCATTTTTCTAGAGAGAGTTAAGTAGTAGATAACTCTCTTTTTTCAATATGAAAAATCTATTAAGGAGCAATTTTTAGAGCGGGGGAAATAACATGAAAAAATGGATAAAGGTAACGTAGGATATGCGTATGAGCAACAGTCTAAAAATAGACGTTCGCCTAAAATATAGAGTTGGAAAATTTTTAGAAAAGTATTAGATAAAAAATCCGACATTAAAAAAGAAAAAAAGGATTCTTCCCAATTAGTAAGAAAGATTGTCTATAGAAGTTCATAAAATGTAATATATTCAATTTCCATCCATTGAAGGGGGAGGTTAATTCTTAATGAATGAAGTGAAAAATTTCTTTCGAAGTAGAGGGTTTCAACGGTTTCTCGTTTTAATAATATTAGCGCTTGTATTATATGGATTAAAAAGTATGATTAATTTAATATTAATTACATTTATTCTTACATTTTTAATGGATCGATTTCAAAAGTTTATCTCAAAAAAATTGAAAGTAAATAGAAAAGTTGTTATTGCTTGTTTATATATTGTATTAGTGACGTTTATTGTCACAACGTTATATAAATATTTACCTGTACTAACGATACAAATTTCCCAATTAATTTATCAATTTAAGTTATTTTTTCAAAACCCGCCTGATAATGAGATAATTAAATATGCACTTTCGACTATTAATGGGATGGAAGTATCAAAATATATTGAACAAGGTGTAGATGTCATTTATCAATCGATAGCAAACATAGGAAAAGTCAGTTTGCAAATCCTACTTTCTCTTATTTTAAGCTTATTTTTCTTACTAGAAAAAGAACGCATAATATCATTTACTTCGAAATTTAAAGATAGTAAGCTGAAAATTTTTTATGAGGAGATTGCATATTTCGGTGAAAGATTTGCAAGGTCGTTTGGAAAAGTGATTGAAGCACAGTTTTTAATTGCGGTTGTAAATTGTGTTCTCACTGTAATTGCGCTTGTCATTTTAGGATTTCCGCAGTTACTGGTATTAGCAGTTATGATCTTTTTACTCGGCTTGATTCCTGTTGCTGGTGTTATCATTTCATTGTTTCCACTTTGTATCATTGCCTATAACGTCGGCGGGGTTATATATGTTGTTTACATACTAATATTCATTACAGTGATTCACGCTCTTGAAAGTTATTTTTTAAATCCGAAATTTATGTCGGCAAAAACGAATTTGCCTGTTTTTTATACATTTATGATTCTTATCTTTTCAGAGCATTTCCTCGGAATATGGGGGCTTATCATTGGGATTCCAATCTTTATCTTTTTATTAGATGTACTTGATGTAAATAATGAAGAACCGATTAAAAATAATAAATGATAGAAAATAACCGATGTTTTTCCGATTGAAAACATCGGTTATTTGTTATTTTTTCTTTGGAGGAGGTAGTTTAATGAAGACATTTGCAATTAAAGCTATAATAACAGCAGCAAAAATAAACAATGCGATTACGCCAACTCCTATACCTGCCCATCCTCCTATAAGGAAGATACTTATCGGTATTGCTAACAAGCTTAAAATAATTAGAATCAACCCGAGATTCTTATCATATTTTTTAGTTGGAAATAGCGTTCTGATGATTAAGAAGAGGAAGAGAATTAAGGCTGCTACAGCTAGTAAGAGGATGACAATCGTCCAAGAATCATTCATGAAATCACTCCTTTTTATTATAGATAATATTACGGTTTAGATTGAGGGTGAACAATAAAAATATAAAAAAGCAATCCAAAATAAGTTGGATTGCTTTTTGAATATACGATTAAAGAACTGGAGCCATTGTTTCTTTCAATACTTGAACAGAGTGATCGAATTTTAATTCTTCTTCTTCACTTAGTTCAACTTCTAAAATTTCACGAACGCCTCCGCGGTTTAAGACAGCAGGTACGCCAATATAAACGTCTTGTTGGCCGTATTGACCTTCAAGATAAGCTGATACAGTTAATACGCTGTTTTCATTGTTTAAGATTGCTTTCGTTACACGAAGCAGTGACATACCAATGCCATAGTATGTAGCACCTTTTCGTTCAATAATGTGGTAAGCTGCATCACGAACGTTTATGAAAATCTCATCTAAATCTTTTTGGTTGTATGTGTTGTCTTTTTCAAGAAGTGTTTCTAGCTTTTGAATACCAATTGATACGTGACTCCAAACAGGAAGTTCTGTATCACCGTGCTCTCCGATAATATAAGCATGAATGTTATGAGGTCCAATATCGAAGTACTCACCTAACATATAGCGGAAACGAGCAGAATCAAGAGTTGTACCAGAACCAATTACACGTTCTTTCGGTAAACCAGATTCTTTCCAAGTTACGTAAGTTAAAATATCTACAGGGTTAGTTGCGATTAAGAAGATGCCATCAAATCCGCTGTCCATAATGCTACGAACAATTTGCTTGAAAATTTTAGCGTTTTTCTCAACTAAATCTAAGCGTGTTTCACCTGGTTTTTGTGGTAACCCAGCTGTAATTACAACAAGATCTGCGTCTTTACAATCTGCATAGCTACCTTTCCATACTTTAGTTGGAGCTGGTGCGAAAGGCACGGCATGGCTTAAATCCATTGCTTCTCCTTCAGCTTTTGCCTCATTTACATCGACTAAAACAAACTCTTCAGCTACAGCTTGGTTAATCATACAATAAGCATAACTACATCCAACTGCTCCTGTTCCTACTAATACAACACGGTTAATACCTTTTTTCATTTCAAAATTCCTCGCAATTTCATTATTTTATTATGTAAGATAATACGTCTTACCTCTATAGTTTCATATCTATTTTATTACATTTTATAAAAGATATTCAAGTATTTGAAAATGTATCCGGGCAATTCCTTGTACAAAACATAGGAATCAAGTTAACTGAATATAATTCAGTAAAATCCTTTACAAAAGGGGAAAAGGACATGCTGAAGCCGTTAACGATGGAAAACATGCTTCATATTATTAATGTGGGGCTCTTAAAAACGAATAAGCCAAAACAAATCATTATTGCTGGTGCAGGGATTTCTGGTTTAGTCGCAGCATCTTTACTAAAAGAAGCGGGTCATAAAATAACGATTATAGAAGCAAATAACAGAATAGGTGGCAGGGTGTATACGATTCGTGAACCATTTAGCGCAGGATTGTATTTTAACGCAGGTCCTATGCGTATTCCGGATACTCATCATTTAACTTTAGCCTACATTCGTAAATTTAAACTACCGTTAAACCTTTTTATTAATAAAACTTCTTCAGATATAATTTATACGAATAATAAAAGAACGAGATTGGATGTGTTTGAAAAGGATCCAAGTGTACTTGGATATCCAGTTTTAGATAAAGAAAGAGGGAAAACGGCAGAAGAATTAATGTTAGAGGTATTAGAACCGATACTTAATTATATTAAGAAAGATCCTAATAAAAACTGGATTATTGTTGAAAAAAAGTATAAAGCATATTCGCTCGGATCATTTTTAACCGAGTATTATTCAGATGGAGCAATAGATATGATTGGAGTACTTCTTGATATGGAAGCATACATGGGAATGTCTTTAATTGAAGTATTACGAGAAATGATCTTTTTCACTTCCACGACGAAATATTATGAGATAACTGGCGGGATAGACGCATTACCAAATTCATTTTTACCGCAGCTAAAGGATAATATTTTCATGTCATATAAAGTAGAGAAAATAATTCAAGAAGATAACCAGGTAATGATGCAAGTGAATCATGAAAAAACGTTAGAGCAATCTATAGTAACGGGTGATATTGCTATTATTACAATTCCATTTTCAGCTTTGCGATTTGTAGAAGTCCAGCCGTATCATTTATTCTCTTATTATAAAAGACGGGCAATTCGTGAATTAAATTATATTGCAGCAACTAAAATTGCGATAGAGTTCAAAAGTAGATTTTGGGAAAGATCGAGGCAGTGTGGTGGGAAATCTATTACGGATTTACCGATACGTTTTACATATTATCCGAGCTATGGCATTCAGTCACCAGGGGCAGCTATCGTTATAGCAAGTTATACGTGGGCAGATGAAGCGTTAACGTGGGATAGTCTCTCGCATAGAGAGCGTATTCGTTATGCATTGAAAAATTTAGCGCAAATATATGGGAATGTGGTCTATAGCGAGTTTGTTACAGGGGCATCTTTTAGCTGGAGTAAGAATCCGTATTCTTGCGGAGCATTTACAGCTTTTGAGCCAGGCCAAGAGCTAGAGATATTTCCTTATATTACGCCGCCAGCTGGAAAAGTGCATTTTGCAGGTGAGCATACGACATTGACACATGGATGGATGCAAGGAGCGATTGAGTCTGGAGTTAGAGTTGCTCATGAAGTTAATGAACAATGAAGATATATTTACAAATCACTATTCTTTTAATAAAATGATAGATATAAATCGTAATTATTACGCTTTGAAGAAATTTGAAGTAGAGAAATGGATGGTCGGTCAAATGAATAAAGTAGAAATTCACATATTAGGTGGCTTTTTAGGTAGCGGAAAATCAACATTACTGCAAAATTTATTATTAGCAGAAAAGCAGAAGAATCGAAAAGTTGCAGTATTAATGAATGAAATTGGTGAATACTCAGTCGATACAGATATTATTGGTAAAGAAAACGTGTTAAGAGAACTTTTAAAAGGATGTATTTGTTGTACGTTAAAAGAGGAACTTGAAATTCAATTACATTCTTTATATCAACAAGAAAAACCAGATGTAATTTACATAGAAACAACAGGTGTCGCGCATCCGATTGAAGTGTTAGATGCATGCGTATCACCTATATTAGCACCTTTCCTTGAAGTGAAATCTATTGTAGTCGTTTTAGATGCAGTAAGGTGGTTAAATCGAAGTGTATTAAGCGCAAACGTTCAGCAATTGTTGCATGAACAAATGAAGTTTGGTAGCCACATTTTAATTAATAAATCAGATTTACTAACAGAAGAAGATAAAAACAAAGTACTTGAAGATGTGAAAGCAATAAATAATCATGCAAAATTGTTTGAAACAAAGTATTGTAATATATCTTTAAATGATATTGAAGAAGCTAAATTTGTAAGTGATGGAGAACACGAGACACTACATGTCAAACAGCATTTACATATACAAACAATGACGTATCAATTTACAAAATCGATTGATCAAGACAAATTATATGAATGGCTTTCGAATTTACCAGATAGTATTTATCGTGTGAAAGGTTTTGTGAAATTCCATGGAGATAAATACCCTCATTTATTCCAATATTCGTTTGGGGTACCAACTTTATTGGAACAAGACTTTGGTTTCCCGACAAACTTGGTAGTAATAGGGGAAGGGTTAGATAAGAAACTATTGGTTGAAGGATTAGAGAAAGTAGAAAATAATTAAGTACTTTTTAGGTAGGCTGCAAATAATTAACTTAAGTTAATTATTTGCAGCTTTTTTCGTGATGATTCCTGTAATGAAACAGTAATTTCATTTGAACAACGGAATATATATGGATTGTATGTCCGTTTCCATTTAATAGGAAGGTGATTATAGATTTGTGCCGAATGTAGAGATTACTACAAGAGTTTTCCATTACCAATTGTACAGTTTAAAAGTCATGATTACGGACAGGGGAATTTGGCGTGTTTGATTCTATCAGAAAGTAAAGTATGGGGAGGATCACAATGTCGATGAAAAAACGTAAATGGCTAAAAACGATGGTTACTGGTTGTGTTTTAGGCTCATTATTAGTAACAGCAGCATGTTCAGGAAAGAAAACAAGTACTGAGGATGAAAAAACAATTAAGGTAGGGGTTCTTGCTTCATTAACAGGTCCATTAGAATCATATGGAAAACAAACAGTGAACGGGTTTGAATTAGGGTTAGACTATGCAACTGGTGGAACAGGAAAAGTAGACGGAAAGAAGATTAAGTTTGTTGTAGAAGATACAGAAACGAAAGCAGATGTAGCAGTAAAGAAGGCTACAAAGTTATTAGAAGAAGAGAAAGTAGATTTCTTAGTCGGATCATCTAGTTCAAGTGATACGCTAGCAGTTTTACCACTAGCAGAGGAATATGAAAAAATTATGGTGGTAGAACCAGCAGTTGCTGATAGTATTACAGGGAAGAACTGGAATAAATATATTTTTAGAACAGGAAGAAACTCTTCGCAAGATGCGATTGCTGGGGCTGCCTCAATTGCTAAAAAAGATGTGAAGATTGCGACGTTTGCTCCAGATAATGCTTTCGGTCGTGAAGGAATTGCAGCATTTAAAGCTGGAGCGAAGAAATTAGGTGCGAATATTGTAAACGAGCAATACGCAGATACAAATTCAACTGATTTCACTGCAAATATTCAAAATATCATTAGCTCAAAACCAGATTATTTATTTATCGTTTGGGCAGGAGCAAATTCACCTTGGAAACAATTGAAAGATATGAATGTAGAAGCGCAAGGTATTAAGATTTCTACTGGCGCACCAGATATACCAGCATTAAAAACGATGGATGCATTAGTAGGAATGCAAGGTTTTTCTGTTTATTATCACACGCTTCCTAAAAATAAGGTGAATGATTGGTTAGTTGAAGAACATAAAAAACGATTTAATGGTGCGGTGCCAGATTTGTTTACAGCAGGAGGAATGTCAGCAGCAATTTCTATTGTTGAAGGACTAAAGAAAACGAATGGCGATACAGATGTAGATACGCTTATTAAGAAAATGGAAGGGATGGAATTTGATACACCGAAAGGAAAAATGAAGTTTAGAGAAAAGGATCATCAAGCGTTACAAACACTATATTCTATTACGCTGAAAAAGCAAGATGGTGTTGATTATCCAGTTCCTGTTTTAGAGAGAGAATTAACAATGAAAGAGACAGAGCCACCAGTTCAGAATAAATAAACTGAATTTTCTGTTGTTTTGTATAAAGAGGGGATACCCTCTTTATACTTATTTCTTTCATAAAATGGTTTTTAGTGGGAGGGATTTCGTGACCAATTTGCTAGAGACGAAAAATCTTTGTGTATCTTTTGGTGAGCATCATGTTATTAAAGAGGTTAATTTAACCGTACAAAAAGGAAAACTCATTTCAATTATTGGACCGAATGGGGCAGGAAAGACGACATTATTTAATTTACTAAGTGGACAAATTTCTCCAACGAAAGGTGAAGTGTATTTTAAAGGCCAAGATATTACAAACCTATCGATTTCAGATCGAACACGCTTAGGAATCGGTCGTTCTTTTCAGCTTACAAATATATTTCCGGAGTTAACGGTACTTGAAAATGTCCGTTTAAGTGTTCAATCATTCGTACAAGATTACTATAGTTTTTTTCCGAGTTCGGCAAAGTTTAAGCAACAAGTTGGAGAGGCGAGACGTTTCTTAAAAACAGTATTACTTCACGAGAAAGAGAATGTATTAGCGAAAGATTTAGCACATGGGGAAAAAAGAAAACTAGAGCTTGCGATGTTATTAGCTTTAAAAACGGATGTGTTACTACTTGATGAGCCGACAGCAGGTATATCAGTTGAGGAAGTACCTGCTATTTTACAAGTGATTGAAAATATTAAAAAGCATCCAGAGAGCACAATCGTACTTATCGAACACAAAATGGATATGGTAATCGATTTATCAGATCATCTTATTGTTTTATTTCATGGAGAGTTATTGGCTGAAGGTTTGCCTGAAGAAATTATGAAAGATGAGCGTGTACAAAGTGCTTATTTAGGGGGACTATACAGTGGCACTATTACAAGTGAATAACATAGAGACGTATTTAGATCAGTTTCATATTTTACAAGGGGTATCCCTCACTGTTGAGAAAGGGACGATTACTGTACTGTTTGGGAGAAACGGAGCTGGGAAGACTACGACATTACGCTCGGTTATGGGGTTTCACCGGATTGCAGATGGTGAAATTTATTATGATAGTGCACAAGTAAATGGATTATCTACACATTTAATTTCAAGAAAAGGAATAGGATATGTACCAGAAAACCAAGGTATTTTTCATGATTTGACAGTAGAAGAAACATTTGCTCTTGCTAGGGGTAAAGGGGAAGAAGCGGAAGAAAAAATAGATTGGATGCTCGAACTATTTCCAGATTTAAAGGAGTTTTGGAATAAAAAAAGTGGGCTTTTGAGCGGAGGACAAAAGCAAATGTTGGCCATTTCAAGAGCGTTTATTAATAGTGATGGATTATTATTAATTGATGAACCGAGCAAAGGGCTGGCCCCGATTATGGTAGAGAAATTAATGGTAGCCATTTTGAAGATGAAAGAAAAAACAACAGTTTTACTTGTCGAACAAAACTTTATGATGGCTAGTCAAATTGGGGATTATTTTTACATTATGGATAATGGGAAAATTGTGCATAACGGTTTCATGAATGAATTACGCGAGGATAAGGAAACATGTCAAAAGTATTTAGGAATTTCTTAACATTGATACGGGGGGATAGAACGTGGATGTGTTAATTAACTTATTTGTAAATGGTGTTTCGACAGGGATGCTTATATTTTTATTAGCATCAGGTCTGTCACTTATTTTCGGATTAATGAGTGTATTGAACTTTGCACATGGTGGTTTATTTGCATGGGGAGCTTTTACAGGCGTTTGGTTATTTAATATGACAGGTAGTTATTTATTAGCGTTAGTTGGAGCAGTAGCTATGGGAATGTTGCTTGGTTTTATTTTAGAAAGATTTCTTATCAGGCCTGTGTATGGAAATCATGTTCGGCAACTACTCGTTACGCTCGGAGGAATGCTCGTTCTAAGTGAATGTATCAAGATATTTTGGGGACCCAATCCAATTAGTGCAAAATTACCTTTATGGCTACAAGGAAGTTTTACATTCGGAGGCGTTATATTAATTAAATATCGTCTGTTCGTTATTGTAATCGGGATACTCATTTACATTGCATTACTATTATTACTCAAAAAAACAAAGATAGGTCTTATGATCCGTGCTGGTGTAATGGATAAAGAGATGGTTCAAGCGCTCGGTATTAATGTAAAAGCAATATTTTCTTTCGTTTTTCTATTAGGAGCGGGAATGGCAGCATTAGGTGGATTTCTACTTGCACCATATTCAGGCGTTATTTTCGCGGAAATGGGTATGCAATATGCAATTTTAGCTTTTATTGTAGTAATAATTGGCGGGTTAGGAAGCGTACAAGGTTCAGCTATCGCTTCTTTAATTGTTGGATTAGCCGGTGCGTTTACAGCCTATTTCATACCAGATTTATCACTTGCAATTAATATGTTGATGTTACTATTTTTCTTAATAGTGAAGCCAACTGGACTTGTTGGTGAAAAGGGGTGAAATGGTGAACAGCACATCGAACCGAATTAAAGTATACTTCGGAGTATTTATGCTCATTTGTTTAAGTGTATTTCCATTCGTAAATGATTCACGGAGCTTGTTAATTTTATTCACTCAAATTTTCATCTTTGCTATTTTTGCAATGAGTTTTGATGTATTGCTTGGATATACAGGAATTGTATCGTTCGGTCACTGTATGTTCTTTGGAATAGGAGCATATGGGGTAGCACTTTTATTTGATCGGCAAGGAGTATCAATAACGAACTTTTTTATAGGTATAGTCGCTGCAGTCATCGTTTCGGCAATCGTTAGTTATATAATTGGTTTGCTTTCTTTGCGATTGAAAAGTCATTTTTATGCAATGTTAACACTTGCTATTTCACAGTTATTTTTCGTACTTGCTGAAAAATGGCGTGGGCTTACCCACGGAGGAGATGGATTTACCTTTGGTGTACCAGATGTATTCCGTGATCGTTTTACATTTTATTATATAACATTCATATGTCTAATTACGATTTTCATTTTGTTACGCCTTTTCACAAAATCTTCTATTGGAAAAGTATTAAAGGCAATCTCACAAAATGAACAACGTGTTGAAGCACTAGGATATAAAGTTCTTCATTATAAAATAATCGCAAGTGTAGTGGCAGGAGTAGTAGCAACAATCAGTGGTGGTTTATTTGTTATCACATTACGTTTTGTAAATACGACTGTATTTTCAATTGAAATGACGCTAAACGCATTATTGATGACAATGATTGGGGGAGTTGGAACGTTAATTGGAGCCATTGCTGGAGCTGGGATTATTGAATCACTTAAATATTATTTATCAGAGCTAGCGACAGAGTATCCGATTTTTGAAAGATGGACGATTATTTTAGGTTTATTGTATATTATTGTGTTACTAGTTTTTCCGAAAGGGTTAGTTGGAACGATTAAGAAGTTGAAGAATTTTAAAAGAAGTAAGAAAGAGAAAAGTACTGGAGTGGAGCAGAACGTGTGAAAAATATAATGCAAATAATATGAAAATCCCTCTTTTCGATTCGTTAAGGAGGGATTTTTATTTGAAAAAGACATCAGGCGTATGTAATTTGATAGTTTGTAAACAAAGTCATTATATTAACCAAATAGTTCAACAGGGATATGTTTTATAAAGTTTCCATTTGTAAAAAAATGAACAGCTAATTTCTCTATTGGAACATCTTCAATTGTTACTAATTGTTCATTTCTAATCGGTAAAAAGGCTATTCCTTTTCCATCACTAATAAAGTCTTCAATAATCGAATAAGAATCTAATTGCTGAAGTTGACGCTGAGATAGATTTTTTTTAATTATCTTATGTATACTCAAAACAAATTACTGCTTTTCTTAATTCTTTATTGAAGAATAAGTATACATGATCTGCACCATAAGCTTGAAAATAATATCCTGTGACAAATCCAACATATGTAAAGGGATGACCATATTCATCTTTTGGCACATATAGAAGATTAGTATAGTCAAAAATTTCGTCTTCGTTAACGCAGTCTTCTAATAATTCTTTGCCTTCTTCTGTCATAAAACGTATATCATTTAGGAACCCATTTACCTCGGGATAATTTAATCCCCAGCCATTTGTTTGTTTTTCAGTAAACTCTTGTTCTAATACTTCTACAGATGTAAATTCTTTTCCAAAACTAGAATAAGGATAAATTTTTTGATTGCGATTGAAATATTCTTTACGGATATTATAGTTTTTTTCATTAAACTCGTAGGCTTTTTCTATAATATCAGAATGATTTTGTTCAATTTCAAAGTAATTCCAATTTGCTTCGAATTTATATTTCCCATCAATGACATCGAAGCATATTGTATCTGCTTTCGTATAATTTGTGTGAAATGATTGGGTGAAATCACCAACGCATCCTTCGTGAATTTCCTTTGCTGACACAATATGTAACCATTCGTCCCATTCCGGTTCAATACATTGTAAGTTTATAGAGCAAATGGGTAAAAAGTGTTTTTTATGCAGTTCCAAATTATCATAAAATACTTCTTCATATGCAGGAAACGGTTTTATAAATTGTTTAGAAATATGCATGTTCTGTCCACCTTTATACGAGTGTTTTGTTTAATTTTATCATATTATTTGAATTTTTTCTTATTTGAAACTTTAAGATACTCATATTTATCCCGCTATTTGTAGGCAGCTCTCGACTCCCACCTCTAGGCTGAAGCAAAGAAGTTAGGTGGGAGTCGAGAGCTGCCCATAAAAGCCCGATTTGTGTAGACAAGGGTCTTTTATGCAAACTTATACAAGTTTTACATGAAAACGGTAAGCTTGAATGAAATGACGGTACGGCAAAAAATATTAGGTTAGATGGTGTGAATTTCAAACATACCGTTTTGGAAAAAAATAAATGCATGATAAGGATTAGGCATTGGGACTTAATCCTTTTTTGTATGGAGATGTAGAGAACGGCAAGTAGACTTGACACTACACGAGTGATGCATTTCGATATAACTTATTGTTTCAAGTTTAAGTAAATTGAGTTGTATAAAAAAATGTAATTATCACTTGCATTACTATCACTTGCGTAGTAAAGTGAAAGTAAGATTAACGCTAGGAAGTGACAAAACATGCGTGATAATACGATAGGATCATTAATATGGTTACGTTTAATACGATTTACGAACCAAAGTAATCAGATGTCAAATGAGTTTTTAAAACGTTTTGATTTAACAACAGCTCAATTTGATGTACTTTTGCAAATACGGACATATCAGCCACTAACACAAATGGAGTTAGCTGAAAAGGTTACTGTTACACAAGGCGGTATTTCTCGAATGTTAACACGCCTTGAAAAAGAAGGCTATATTATACGAAAACAAGATTGGAAAACGAAAACAATTAGTCTTACAGAGCAAGGGGAAGCCGCGTTAGAAAGAGCATTACCAGAGCAACTTGCATTCCAATCATCATTTTTTGATGATGTATTAAATGAAGAAGAGCAGAAAATACTATATGAGTTGATGACAAGAGTTCACAAGCATAGTGAAAAAAAAGAATTACCGCATGAGTAATTTTTTTTACAGAATCAATTGACTAATCAAGTGATGAAGAGGAGGAAGTTTTATGTATACAATTCCAGGACACCACCACATTTCTATGGTGACAAAAAATGCGGAAACAAATAATAATTTTTATCGAGTTGTTTTAGGTCTACGACGAGTGAAAAAGACGGTCAATCAAGATAATCCATTTATGTATCATTTATTTTATGGAGATTTAACAGGTAGTGCAGGAACTGAATTATCATTTTTTGAAATGCCGAACGTTGGCAGAACGATTCGAGGTACGAATGCGATAACACAAATAGGATTACTTGTATCTTCACTAGAGAGTCTTGCATTCTGGAAAAAACGTTTTGAGTCATTCGGGGTGACACATGGAGAACTTACAACATATGCAGGACGAGACGCGCTGCATTTTGAAGATCCAGACGGTCTCCGTTTAGTATTATTAAACAATAACGGAGAAGAAGTTCCAGACTATTGGACAGCATGGGATGCATCTTCTGTAAAGCAAGAGAATCGGATTTTAGGGATGGGTACAGTTGAAATGACAGTAAGAAGCTTAAAAAAATTATCAAAAACATTAACTGAATTGTTCGGTTATAAAGAAGTATCTCGCTCTGATAATGAAGGACTATATCAATCCGTTCTAGGTCAGTCTTTCGGAGAAATTTTAGTGAAAGAGAAAGAGGGAGAAAGAGAGAGACCTGGAAAGGGAAGTATTCATCATTTAGCAATTCGTGTGAAAAATGATGAAGAACTAAACTATTGGAATGAAGCAGTGAAAGATAGAGGTTTTGAGACAACAGGAGTTATTGATCGTTTTTATTTTAAAAGTTTATATTTCCGTGAATCAAATGGAATTTTATTTGAAATTGCGACTGATGGGCCAGGGTTTACAGTAGACTCAGCAGTTGAAGAATTAGGAAAAGCGCTAGATTTACCACCGTTTCTAGAAGAGAGAAGACAAGAGATAGAAGAGAAACTAATACCACTGGATTAAAGGAGAGAGCAACTATGGAGAAATACCGTATGGATACAAGTAAAGGAATTGAGTTCGGCTTATATTCAATTGGGGATCATATTTTAAATCCGCATAATGGGAAACAATTAAGCGGAGGGGAGCGAATTCGTGAGCTTATTGAAACAGCTAAGCTAGCTGATACAGCTGGACTTGATGTATTTGCGGTTGGTGAAAGTCATCAAACTCATTTTACAACGCAAGCCCATACAGTTATTTTAGGGGCCGTTGCACAAGCGACGAAAAATATTAAAATTGCGAGTTCTGCAACAATCTTAAGTACATCAGATCCAGTTCGAGTATATGAGGATTTTGCGACTATTGATTTAATTTCTAATGGTCGTGCTGAAATCGTAGCTGGTCGTGGTTCTCGCATTGGAGGATATAGTTTACTTGGTTACGATGTAAATGATTATGAAGAGCTATTTGAAGAAAAGATGGATCTTTTATTGAAAATTAATAAAGAAGAGAGCGTAACATGGAATGGGCAGTTTAGAGCACCACTTGAACACGCTTCGATTATTCCAAGAGCTAAAAATAATAACTTACCAATTTGGCGTGCGGTTGGTGGTCCACCAGCTAGTGCAATAAAAGCGGGGCGCGCAGGTGTTCCGATGATGATAACAACACTTGGCGGACCAGCTATTAATTTTAAAGTGTCAGTAGATGCTTATCGTGAGGCGGCTGCGCAAAGTGGGTTTGATCCAGCAAATTTACCGATTGCTACAACGAGTTTATTTTATACAGTAGAAAATTCACAGGATGCGCTAAGTGAATATTATCCTCATATTAATGCTGGAATGATTGCGTTACGTGGAGGCGGATATCCGAAGCAACAATTTACAAATGCGCTAGATTACTGTGATGCGTTAATGATTGGTAGCCCGCAGCAAATTATTGAAAAAATGCTTTATCAATATGAATTATTTGGACAACAACGTTTTATGGCACAAATTGATTTCGGCGGTGTACCATTTGACAAAATTGAGAAAAACATCGAATTAATTGCTACTGAAATTTTACCAGCTGTTAGAAAACATACAGCGAAATAATTTGAAAACACCGAGAATCGAATGGATTCTCGGTGTTTTTTTGTGTATTTATTTAGTTTGAAAAAGTGACAAAAAAATGAATTTTTAGTTTGGAGAGAAGGGAGTTATTTTCTATTTTTGAATAACAAAATGATAGGATTGAATTTTTAAAATACATTTTTCTCTTGACAAAACCTAAGCGTTTTTTCTAGTTGTTTACAAGGGCATTTTTTTGAAGAAAAGTCAAGTGTATAAAGAGAAAAACAGTACTTTTATTGAAATGAAAGCAAGTTTCACATTCGAAAAATACATTTTAATAATATAAAAAATCTAATTCAAAAAAATACCAAAAGACATATTTCAGACAAAATGATGTCAATAATACGTCAAAAATCATCTGAATTTATTATGTAAGTATATTATACAATTCGATTAACGAATCAAAACACTACAGAAATAGTGAAAAGGTAAAAAATAGCATTGCAATAGTTTGAAAAACTGAAATTTTGCATTTTTCGATAATACATAAAAGATGTTTTTGTCTTTTCGTATTTCTTAATAATTGAGTTTTTAAGAGTGCTCAATTAATTTTTATTATAAAAACTATGAAGGAAGTGAGTTAGCATGGAAACGCTCGAATTGGCACGAATACAATTCGCATCAACAACGATATTTCATTACCTTTTTGTTCCACTATCCATTGGTTTAGCTTTTATTATTGCGTTAATGCAAACGATGTATGTGGTAAAAGGACAAGAAGTGTATAAGAAGATGGCGAAGTTTTGGACACAAATATTCCTAGTAAACTTTGCGGTAGGTGTAGTAACAGGTATATTACAAGAATTTCAGTTTGGAATGAACTGGTCAACATATTCACGTTTCGTAGGTGATGTATTTGGTCCGTCACTTGCAATTGAAGGATTATTAGCATTTTTCATTGAGTCTACATTCCTAGGTTTATGGGTATTCGGTGAGGATAAACTACCAAAGAAAATTCACCTTTTATGTATTTGGCTTCTTTCAATTGGAACGATGCTATCAGCGTTTTGGATTTTAACTGCAAATGCATTTATGCAGTCACCTGTAGGATATAAAATGGCAGCAGATGGTCGCGCACAGATGAATGATTTCTTAGCGATTATTCAAAATCCACAACTATGGGTGCAATTCCCGCATACAATTACAGCGGCACTTGCAACAGGTGCATTCTTTATTGCTGGTGTTAGTGCATGGAAAATTACAAAACAACAAGAGACTGAGGTGTTTAAGAAGTCTTTCCGAGTTTCTATCGTTGTTGGAACAATTTCAACAGCATTGGTATTATTTTTCGGTCATGCACAAGCGCAAAATTTAATTAAGACACATCCGATGAAAATGGCAGCAGCTGAAGCATTATGGAATACGAGTGAGGATCCAGCGCCATTTACGGTATTTGCAAAAATTGATACAGAGAAGAAAGAAAATTCGTTTGAAATTCAAATCCCTTATATGCTAAGTCTATTGTCATACGATAAATTTAGCGGTCAAGTAGAAGGTATGAATCAAATTCAAAAACAATATGAAGAAAAATATGGACCTGGGGATTATATTCCGCCAGTACATACAATGTTTTGGAGCTTTAGAGCGATGGTAATGAGCGGAACGTTCATGTTACTTTTAGGAGCTTACGGATGGTTCTTATCAAGAAAAGATCGTTTAGCTGAAAAAACGTGGTATTTAAAATTAATGGTGTATGCAATTTCACTACCGTTTATCGGCAATACTGTCGGATGGGTTATGACTGAAATGGGTCGTCAGCCATGGGTAGTATTTGGTGTCATGAAAACAGAAGATGCTGTATCACCAAATGTAACATTCGGTGAAGTGTTATTCTCACTTATTTCATTCACATCAATGTATTTAATTATGGGTGGAATTTGTGTTTACTTATTCGTTCGTATCATTAAGGGACATACGAATAAGAAAACGAAAAAGGATGACCAAAGCCATGATCCATTTGATAAGGAGGAAGAGTATGTTATCTCTTAATGAGTTATGGTTTGTAGTTATTGCAATCTTATTTGTTGGATTCTTCGTACTGGAAGGTTTCGATTTTGGTGTGGGAATGGTTTCAAGGTTTTTAGGAAAGAATGATTTTGAAAAACGAGTTTACTTAAATACAATTGGACCGTTCTGGCATGCGAATGAAGTATGGCTAGTTTGTGCTGGTGGCGCTATGTTTGCAGCATTTCCGCACTGGTATGCAACTTTATTTAGTGGTTTTTATATTCCGTTTGTCTTTATGCTACTTGCCTTAATTTTAAGAGGTGTTTCCTTTAAGTTCCGTGCGAAAATAGATAATCATAAATGGAAGAGTGCATGGGATTGGGGGATGTTTATAGGAAGTATG
This sequence comes from Bacillus cereus group sp. BfR-BA-01383, assembly GCF_022663495.1. NCBI lineage: Bacteria > Bacillati > Bacillota > Bacilli > Caryophanales > Bacillaceae > Bacillus > Bacillus cereus group sp. BfR-BA-01383. The sequence goes on along the minus strand of NZ_JAKUFP010000015.1, from coordinate 80,892 downwards.
TTACCTCCTATCCTTTGGGGAGTTGCAATTGCAAACTTTATGGTAGGTGTACCTATTGATGAGAGTAAAAATGTTGTAGGGGGATTCCTGCAATTACTTCATCCATTTGCGTTACTTGGAGGAGTAATGTTCCTTCTACTATGTATTGTTCACGGATTACAATTCCTTACAATACGTACAACTGGTAAATTGAGAGAACGTGCACGAATTGCTGCAATAAAAATTGCACCATTTTCATTAATTACGCTTCTTATTTTTGCTGGTATAGGGTTATGGAAAACTGATATTTTCACTGCACATGGAACAGAATGGATTATGGTACCAATTGGAGCTTTTGTAGCATTATTAATGTCTACTCTATTAAACAAAAGAAGAAGAGATGGTTGGGCTTTCTTTATGACGAGCTTAACAATCATTTTACTAAGTGCGAGTGTATTTATCGGTATGTTTCCACGTGTTATGATTAGCTCTTTAGGAGCAATGAATGATTTGACAATTTACAATGCAGCATCAGGGGCTTATGCATTAAAACTTATGACTTACTTTGCGATTGCTATTTTACCTTTCGTTATCGGAAGTCAAATATGGAGTTATTATGTATTTAGACAACCTGTTAAGTCAGACAATGATTTGGAGTACTAATGAAAAGAAAAAGAGGACTTCCGTCTTATCCCGGTAGCCGTATTTTATATGTAGCGTTAACGATTATTAGTATTTTAGAAGCTTTAAGTATTATTGTACAAACAATCTTTTTAGCACGCGCTATTACATTTTTATTTCATGGAGAGACAGTACAAACAGTGTTAAGTGAAATTGTTTATTTTGGTATCTCGTTTGTAGCGCGTCAAATATTAGTTCGAACATCACAAATATTAGTGGAACGTTTCGCTGAAAAAACAGGGTCGTTACTAAGAAAACAATTAATAGAAGCATATTTTACATTAGGTCCAAGGTATGTTCAAACTGCTGGAACGGGTCATCTGGTTACCTTATCGATTGAAGGGATTGAGAAATTTAAAACATATATTGAATTGACAATTCCTAAAATGATTAGAAGTAGCATCGTTCCGTGTCTAATTGTTCTATATGTTTTTACGTTAGATATTGAGTCTGGAATCATTTTAGTTGTAACGATTCCTATCGTGATCATATTTATGATTCTTTTAGGATTAGCAGCGCAAAAAATGGCAGATAGTCAATATGAGACATATCGTGTGCTTTCTAATCATTTTGTAGATACGTTAAAAGGATTAGAAACATTAAAGTATTTAGGGAAAAGTAAACAGCACGAAGGTAAGATTGAAAAAGTAAGTAAAAGATATAGAAAAGCGACGATGCGAACTTTGCGAATTGCTTTTCTTTCTTCTTTTGCATTAGATTTCTTTACGAGTTTATCAATCGCATTTGTAGCAGTTGGGTTAGGGATACGTTTAATAGATGGGACAATTATATTGTTACCTGCTCTTACCATATTAATTTTAGCTCCGGAATATTTTCTTCCCATTAAGCAAGTTGGAGCGAATTATCATGCTACATTAGATGGACAACTTGCCATGGAGCAAATTGAAGGGATTTTACAGCAACAAAAGGCAATGGAAATAAAAGAATCAAATGTAGAAATTACATGGGATTCTTCTAGCAGCATAAAGTTACAAGATATAAAAGTAAATAACGATGAATCTGAAAAGGCTATATTAGAAGGAATTGACTTTACTTGGGAAGGTAACGGTGCTATTGGAATAATTGGTGAAAGTGGAGCTGGAAAATCAACGTTAATCGATGTTTTGGCAGGGTTTTTAGCTCCATCTAGTGGGAAGATGATCGTAAATGGCTTGGAAATTGATGAATCCATTCGAGAAGATTGGCAAAAAAATATTGCTTATATTCCGCAGCAACCGTATATTTTTCCGCTTTCATTAAAAGAAAATATTTGTTTTTACGAAACAAATACAACTGATGAAGAATTTGAGAAAGTTATTAATGACGTAGGTCTTCGTTCACTCGTTGCATCACTTCCAAATGGGATGCACGAAAGAATTGGAGAAGGTGGACGTATGCTTAGTGGCGGACAAGAACAACGTGTCGCTATGGCGCGTGCACTTTTAAGTAAAAAGCCAATTATTTTATTAGACGAGCCTACGGCACACCTTGATATTGAAACTGAATTTGAAATAAAGCAATCGATGTTACATCTGTTTAAAGGGAAATTAGTATTTCTCGCAACGCATCGTCTGCATTGGATGAAACAGATGGATTATATTCTAATTTTAAATAAAGGGAAAATTGAAGAAAGTGGAACATATGAAGAACTGTTAGAGAATGAGACATTACATTTTCATAGGAAAGAGAGGGGATAGGGATGAGTAGCTGGGTTAAACCTTATATAAAGCGAAATAAGGGTAGAATGACTTTGACTATTTTTCTTGGACTTCTTGGAGTTAGTTCAGGTGCGATGTTACTTTTCATTTCAGGGTATTTAATTTCTAAATCTGCTCTCAGACCTGAAAATGTAATGGTTGTGTATGTTCCTATTGTTGCAACACGTGCGTTTAGTATAGGACAAGCGGTCTTTCATTATATAGAGCGTTTAGTTGGACATGATGTCGTACTGCGCATATTAGAAAAAATGAGAACGAAACTATATAGAATAGTAGAACCACAGGCGTTATTTTTCCGCTCGCGATTTCAAACAGGTGATATGTTAGGCGTATTATCTGAGGATATAGAGCATTTGCAAAACCTATATTTACGTACAATATTTCCTAGTATATTAGCATTAGTTGTTTATAGTATCTTTGTACTTGTTATCGGTGCTTTTGACGTAGTGTTTGCACTGATTGCTGGGGGGATGTTAGCTGTTATCGTTTTTCTTCTTCCGTTCGTATCATTACTATTGATGAAGCAACATCATGTTGCTTTGAAGCAAGGAAGAAACCGTTTGTATCAACAACTAACAGATGCAGTCTTTGGATTATCTGATTGGCAGGCAAGCGGTAGAAAAGATGAATTTATTAATGAGTATGTAGAACGAAATAATCAGTTGTTAAAAACGGAAAAGAGAGTGAAGCGCTGGTATCATATTAGGGACAGTATCATTCAATTAGTAGTGGGTATTGTAGTTATTTCAATGATAATATGGACTGGGAATGAAGCGGCTAGTGAACAAATTGCACCAACGGTTATCGCAGCTTTCGTTTTAATGACGTTATCTGTCACAAATGCGCTTATTCCAGTATCAGATGCTATTGATCGAATTCCGTCTTATGTAGAATCTTCTCATCGGCTTAATAGTATAGAAAGTGATGATCACGTTTTGCAAGATAGAGATGAGTTATTTGAAGACAAAGGTTACATTGCACCAAAGCATGTAGACATTGAACTGAATAATGTATCGTATAATTACCCGAATAGTAATGAGTCTGTATTAAAAGATGTATCACTGCAAATAAAAGCAGGAAAGAAAATTGCTATTTTAGGGAGAAGTGGGACAGGGAAATCTACTTTGCTAAAATTGTTAGCAGGAGCGTTAAGTCCGGTAAATGGTCAAGTTTTATTGAATGGTGAACAAGCTCATACGAATCTGTTGTCAAAATATATTTCTGTATTAAATCAAAAACCGCATTTGTTCGATACGACAATTGGAAATAATGTGCGAATTGGTAAACCAGAGGCGAATGATGAGGATATATGGAAAGCTTTAGAAAAAGCACAATTAGCTTCACATATTACTTCTCTCCCAGATGGAGTACAAACAAAAATGCATGAAATGGGAAAGAGGTTTTCTGGTGGGGAAAGACAACGGGTTGCTTTTGCTAGAACGCTTATGCAAGAAGCACCGATTATTGTACTTGATGAACCGACTATCGGTTTAGATCCTAAAACTGAATTGTCCTTAATTGAGACAATGTTTTCTGCAACGGAAGAAAAGACGGTTATTTGGATTACACACCATCTTGTAGGAATTGAACATGTAGATGAAGTTATATTTCTTGATCGTGGTCACATTGTGATGCAAGGTAGTCATGAACAACTTCTTAAAGAAAACGAAAAGTATCGTAAGCTTTATGAACTTGATAAAGGAATATAAACATATAATGAAAAACACAAATTCTTGATAGTTCAAGGTTTGTGTTTTTTTGTAAGATCCGAATTGTTTCACTGGAGGTAGGGTTTAAAATCTAGCTGTTTAAGGCAATACTGAGCCATAGTGAATGCATAGTTGGAAGGCGTGATTATATGTTTGAAGAAGATGGGATTGTTTTAATTATGGAACCAGCTGATGAACGGAATCTGAGGAGATTTATTTTTACGGTGCCGAAGTCCGTTTATGCAAATAAGGAGATATTATTACAGTACGGAACACCTTTAGGACAAGGATATACGGATATTATTGAAGATATTATTAGTGTACATATAGAAATTGAAGTGGTTACAGTTATTGGTCATGTAAGAGCATAAATGAGGGATGACTTCAAGCGAACGGATGTACTTAAAATAAGTATGTCTGTTTGCTTGCTTGTATTTCAATGAAAATAGTTAAGGATAGGTATAGATGCTTTACTTTGAGAGATAAGGACTGTAGGAAGATAAAAGAGGAAATGATGTTATATTTTTTCTCGATGTACACGTTGAACAGGAAAAGAGTAATTTTTCTAGAATATATAAAATGAAAATTAGAAAATAACATATGCTGTGATTAGGTGTATAAGAAGAAAACATACTGTTTATATAAGTATGAAGGAATAACAATTATTTAGGAGGTTAAAATGAAATTTACAAAAACAATGTTACTTGCAATTATCGTTTCAATTGGTTTAATGGGATGTTCGGTAGTAGAGGAAGGAAAGAATTCGTTAGATTATGCTCAAAAAGCAACAGACTATGTAAATGAAATAAGTGCATTTGCAAATGAAGCTCCAGCGTTAGTAGAAAAGGCTGTTAATGATAAAGAAGCTCGCAAAGAATTGGAAACGAAGCTAAATGAAATTAAACAAGATATACCAGCTTTTAATGAATTAACACCACCAGATGTTGCGAAAGATCTTCACCAACAAATCGTTGGATATAATGAGAAGTTAAATACATTAATTGATACATCTATGAAGAAAATAGAAGAAGGAAAAATGGATGTAGAGCAATTTAAAAACTCTGAGCTTATGCAGACGATAGATCAAGTTCAAGCTTTGAAAGATAAGGTACAAAATTTAGGTCAATAATGAAAAGCTCCGTTTGTGATGAACGGAGTTTTTTAATGTTTTCTAACGGAAAAGTTCATTATAGTTTCTTCTTATTAATATATATATTTTTTAGACCTGCCATTTTTCTAAAATATGTATTGTTTTATTAGTTGCATCCATCTTAACTTGAATACCAATAGGCATTGTGATCATTGGATGTGTATGACAATAATCAAAGTCAGCCAAAAAAGGAATTCTTTGATTTTGTAGTACTTCTAATAGTATTTCGTAAGGTTTTCGATTTGTACCGCAATCATCAAATTGCTCATGTTTTCCAAGAATAATACCTGAAACTTTATCAAATACTCCGTTAATCTTAAGTAATGAAAAGCTTCTTTCAATAGTAGCTGCATCTTTTGAGCTATCTTCAATAAATAGAATATCTCCTTCTTGAATGCATGGCATATAAGGGCTCCCGAAAATTCCTTGTATTGTATTTAAGTTTCCGCCAATAATACGCCCAGTAGCTTGTCCATTCGTTACAGAAATCCAATTATTTGGTCTAAGTTCTTTTTCTTTCGTCTTCTCTTCCCAATTAATAAATTCATCTGACCAAAATAACGGTTTTTTTATATGGTAAGGAAGAGGTTGATCGTTTATTAATGTTTCTGAGAAATATTTGTATGTGTCATCTACAAAAGGTTCAAATTCTCCAAAGGAAGGTACGAGTGCCGGACCGTAAAATGCAGGAATTCCTGTTTTTGCATAAATTCCTAGTAGTAAAGCTGTTGCGTCTGAATAGCCAATCATTATTTTAGGGTTATTTTGAAAAGCATCATAATCAATATAAGGTAATAATGAATTAGCATTCATGCCACCAATTGTTGACATAATACAAGAAACATCAGGGTCTCTTATCAAGTCATTTAGTTCCTCAGCACGCTCTTGTATACTGCCAGAACGATAGTAATCATGTCGGCCTGTTAGGGAACCTTCTAATATACGAAATCCCTTCTGTTGTAAGTAAGATTTTGCTCGTTCAAATCTTTTTGGAGAAGTGTAGGTTACTGGTGAAGAAGGTGAGTAGATACCAATTGTGTCTCCGTATTTTAATGATTTTGGAAGTAACATTTGTATGAATCCCTTCTATTAAATAGTTTATTTACGAGACTGTATTGTTAAATATTCTTATATTTCTGTATTATTAGTGTAACATAAATACATTGAAATAAAATTGCAATAGATGAATGAATATGTTTTTTACCTTGACGATATAAAGGAAAAGTTGTTATGGTTAAATTCGAGTGTATAAAAGGTTTACTAAAGGAGTTTTAAAATGAAGCAGTTAAAATGGGGAAGAATAGCAATCCTATTAGTAGTAGTTTTGGGTATATGTTGGTTCTTTTTCCAAGGGGCTCAAAAGAGTGGGAACAGCGTAGATGCACAACCTTTACAGGTAGCTGAATTACCTAAAATAGGGCTAACTGATAAGGAAGTTCCACAAAAGTATATTCCACCGGAAATTAATGCAAAAGCAGCCATCGTTATAGATGCGAGTGATGGAGATGTTATTTATCAAAATAACGAGAATGAGGCTTTTGCGCCAGCTAGTATGTCTAAGATGATGACAGCATATCTTTTATTAGAGAGTGTACATAATGGGAAAGTTCGTTGGGAAGATCCAGTGACAATGAGTGCAAAAGCGGCACAAACAGAGGGTGCAAGAATCCTAGTACAAGTTAATGATACATTAACTGTAAAAGACTTATACCATGCGTTAATGATTGAGTCAGCTAACAATTCGGCTGTGGCTTTAGCAGAGCATATCGCAAAGACGGAGAAAGATTTTGTTCAGCTTATGAACGCGAAAGCGAAACAGTTCGAAATGTCGGAATATGCTAAATTTGCAAATGCTTCTGGGTTACAAGAGCCTGATGGAAGTGAAACAAAGATGACGGCTGCTGACGTAGCAAAGTTAGCGTATCATCTTATAAAAGATTATCCAGAGATATTAGAAGTGACTCACTTACGTCAAAGTCAGTTAGCATTTAATAATATTAATGTTGTAAGTACGAACGATATGTTAAACAAAAATAATAAAGATTTATATATAGAAGGAATAGACGGATTAAAAACAGGATTCACAGATAGCGCAGGGTATTGTTTTACAGGTACTGCAAAACAAGGTGACAATCGAGTTATTACAGTAGTCATGGGGACATCAGGTAAAACAAAACGTTTTACAGAGACGAATAAGTTAATGACATATGCTTTTGGATTAGTTAATTAAGTAAAATATCGTTGTAGATCGCTACATAAGCAAGACTGTGTGCTGTTACTTATTTTAGATAACAACACACAGTCTTTTTATAAGTAATAAGGATTTTTTTGCTCGGCATTTTTCATCTGATTTTTTAATTCGTTTTTACGTGTTTCAATAGCTGCTACTTTTTGTAATGTTATAAATGAAACGAATAGAATAGAAGCATAGTATAGTTCTATATTTTTATTTATATGATCATCTATTATGTTTTTCACGAATGGCCTCCCTTTTTTTTAATATAATGAGACTTTTACCTCGAAATTTGACCTGATCCGTGTGGGTGTTAGTGGGAATGAACAAAACACCGATTTATTAAAGTGTTATTTTATACGGATATCAATATGATAATAAAAATATCCTGAAAATTCCATAGTTAGTAACAATAAATAGTTAATAGAGTGTGTATTTTCTTTAAAGTGAGTGAGACTTTAGGAATTAAATCTTACAATTCGTCAAATTGTTTCAAAGTTTTAGATAGTATAGGAAATTAGTTTTCTAAAAATATTATACTATTGATAAATAGAGTGATTTTTGTCATGATAAGAGTACACTTCATGTAAGTAGCTTTATAAGAAAACACATACTTTATTTTGTATTAGGTTAATAGAATTTTTTATAGTGGATAGAAAATAGAAATTCTATATTGAAATATTAATTGAAATGTCGAATTTTAATGCGATACATAAGAATTTTTTTAAAATCGTTGCAAAAACAGTGTGTTTAATGGTAAAGTTCACATGAAGTTCACACGGATTTCACTTCATGCGTTTAAAATGAACTACGTGTGAAAAATAAAACTCTTGCTAAAAAATGGAACTTGATGAATATTTTACTTTGATAGTATTGTAAAGTATTAAGTTTATAAGTTTTTTTTAAGAGGATAGTAGGGAAAGGAAGTAAAGACAACTTATGAAAAAAATAATCGCAGGTTTAGCAGCAGCTTCAGTAGCAGGCGTTGCAGTTCCAGGTATGGATTCTGCTCATGCACAAGTTTCAAACGAAGCGCTAAAAGAAATTAATGGACAAACACAAACTCAAACGACTGTAACTGAAACAAAAACCGTAGAAACAACTTCTGAATTAAAATACACAGTAACAGCTGATGTATTAAATGTACGTTCAGGTGCTGGTACAGGACATGACGTTATTTCTAAAGTAAAAGAAGGTCAAGTACTACAAGTAATTGGACAAGAAAATGGTTGGTTCAAAGTTAATGTAAATGGCCAAACAGGTTATGTAAGTGGGGACTTCGTAACAAATGGTGGTAATAAAGGAACAACTGTTCAACAAGGAACAGGTACTTACACAGTAAACGTTTCTTCACTTAACGTACGTACAGGCCCAAGTACTTCTCATACAGTATTAGGTTCTGTAAATAAAGGTAAAACAGTACAAGTTGTTGGTGAAGTGCAAGATTGGTTTAAAATCAACTTCAATGGTGGAACTGGATACGTAAGCAAAGACTTCGTAACAAAAGGTGGTTCTGCTGTTTCTAACGAAACACAACAACCAACTACAAACAACAACAATACTACTACAGTTCAAACTGGTGGTTCATATGTTGTTAACACTGGTGCTTTAAAAGTACGTACAGGCCCAGCTACATATAACGCTGTAATTGGTGGAGTAACGAATGGTACAGTATTAAACGTTACTGGCGCTGAAAATGGTTGGTATAAAATTAACCATAACGGCCGCACAGGTTATGTAAGTGCAGACTTTGTTAAGTTTGTAAAAGGCGGAGTGAACAATGTAGTTACTGGTGGTAACCAAGGTTCTAACCAAGTACAAAAACCAACAGCGCCAACAGGTGGAGATACATCTTCAATCGCTGCATTTGCTAGATCATTAAATGGTTCACCATACAGAACTGCTGGTACAACACCTGCTGGTTTTGACTGCAGTGGATTCATTCACTACGTATTAAATCAAACTGGTCATACAGGCGCTCGTCAAACAGTTGCTGGATACTGGAGCTCTAAAACGAAAACTAGCAATCCACAACCAGGTGATTTAGTATACTTCCAAAATACTTATAAATCAGGTCCTTCTCACATGGGTGTTTACTTAGGAAACGGTCAGTTCATTAGTGCAGAAACTGATGAAACTGGTGTACGTATTAGTTCAGTAAGCAACTCTTACTGGAGCAAGCACCTATTAGGTTACACAAAAGCATACTAAGAAAAAGTATTTTTTATACTTTTTGTATAGAGAAAAGGCTTTCCAGGGAAACTTGGGAAGCCTTTTTCATATTTGGATAGATTACAAATATAGAAGCATTTATTTTAATTTCCCATGCAAAAATTTAGCATACAAATCATGAAAGTAGTTGGGGCGAAATAAGTTTGCTGCATGTCCAGCTAACGGGATTTCTTTATATAAAACGTTAGGAAGAATGGACTTTAAATCAAAAAGACAAGATTTATAGAGATGATCATGTTCGCCCATTACCCATAGTATAGGGTGGGGAAGTGATTTTAATTTAGACTTTAAATCGAATTCTAAACGGTGTCGTAATGATTGGGCAATAATTGACGAATGTAATTGTAATCCGAAACGGTAGTAAATATTCCTGGAAATGACTGCGAATGGATTTGCTCTTAGTATGCCACTCGGAAAAATAGTATTTGCGTATTGAGAGAGCCATTTAGAGTATTCATCCCCTCGCTTCTCCCAAAATTTTTGAAATACGTTATATAAAAGGGACGGATTATTATAATGTCCACCAATATGACAAATGCTTAATACTTTTTCTGGGTGCATTTGGGCAAAAATTGTAGAGATATAACAGCCATAGCTTAAAGCGCAAATATGAGCCTTTTTAATGCCTTCTTTTTCATATAAGCTCAATAATTGATCTACGAGGCGCTGTAATGAAAATTCGATAGCTTCTCCTTTATCGTCACCGTGACCTAATAAGTCATAAGTTATAACGTTGTAGGAGGCAGAAAATCGTTTATGCTCTTTTTTGAAGGCACGGCGATTGCCAACTAATCCATGAATAAAAATGATTGTTTCCTTTTCGGAATGTATATTTGTTTGCAAAAAGGATACTCCTTTCAATAATTGGAGATTTAAATAGTATTTTAAATTAGTTATCTAAAATTCACATAGAATAATATTAAGTACCAGGTAATAATATCAGATGTTTATATCTGTTGTAAAGATGAGTTTGCATGTATATTTTGTAAAAATAGAAAAAGTGTGTTTACATTCAGTTTACATTTGTATTGTATTCTAGTTTTAGAAAGAACAGTTTGGCTTAACACGAGGAGATGAACATGCATGGAAGTTAGAAATGAAATGAAGAAAAAAGGGAGTTGGAGGCAGTTTTTACGCCTTATTCAAGATACAAATCCTCCGAAAGGGATTCTTGCTTTTGCATTATTAATGAGTTTGCTTTCTACGGGAGCGAGTTTATTTATTCCGATGTTAACAAAAGGATTAGTAGATAATTTTTCGCTTTCTTCAATTAGTACGGGACAAATTGTTGGATTAGTTGCCTTCTTTATTATGCAAACCATTGCTGCAGGATTGTCTATATATTTACTGAATTTTATTGGACAGAAGATTGTCGCGGGGCTGAGGGAACGATTATGGAAAAAGGTACTTATTTTACCAGTTTCTTATTATGACCAAAATAGAACGGGAGATACAATTAGCCGTATGACAAATGATACAGGCGTTGTTAAAACGTTAATTTCTGAGCATTTGTCAAACTTATTAACAGGCGGTATTTCAATTGTTGGATCGTTAATTGTATTGTTTGTTTTAGATTGGAAAATGACTGCTTTACTTTTAACGGTTATTCCGTTGTCTGTACTAATTTTAGTGCCACTTGGACGAAAAATGTATAAGATTTCAAAAGCGCTTCAAGATGAAACAGCTTCTTTTACCAGTGTGTTAACACAAGTGTTATCAGAAATTCGTTTAGTGAAATCTTCAAATACAGAAAAAAGAGAATATGAAACAGGAAATACAGGTATACAAAAGTTATTACAATTTGGTTTGAAAGAAGGAAAAGTGCAAGCATTAATTTCGCCAGTTATGTCGTTTGTTTTAATGGCATTGCTTGTTATTATCGTAGGATATGGTGGAATGCGCGTTTCTAGCGGTGCATTAACAACAGGAGAACTTGTAGCGTTTATTTTATATTTAGTTCAAATAATAATGCCGATGAGTCAATTATCTATGTTCTTTACACAATTTCAAAAGGCAATTGGCGCAACTGAAAGAATTAATACGATCTTAGAATATGAGGTAGAGGACCATGAAACTGGTGTGAAGGTTTCAAATGCTAAGCAGCCGATAGTTCTTGAAAATGTACATTTCGAGTATAACAAAGAAGAGCAAGTCTTAAAGAATATTGATTTTACAATTGAATCTGGAAAAGTAACAGCGATCGTAGGACCAAGTGGTAGCGGGAAAACAACGTTATTCTCATTACTAGAACGTTTTTATGAGCCAACTAGTGGTGCCATTAAATTAGGAAAAGAATCAATTACGAGCTATTCATTACAGTCATGGCGACGTCAAATCGGTTATGTATCACAAGATAGTCCATTAATTGATGGAACGATTCGTGATAATATTTGTTACGGTGTTGAAGGCGAAGTGACTGATGGAGAAATCGAAAAAGTAGCAGCGATGGCATATGTTGATGCATTTATTCATGACTTACCAAACGGATATGCAACAGAAGTTGGAGAACGTGGTGTGAAGCTTTCGGGAGGACAAAGACAAAGAATTGCTATTGCCCGAGCGTTACTTCGAAATCCACAAATTCTTATGTTAGATGAAGCAACTTCAAGCCTGGATAGTAAATCGGAGTCTGTCGTCCAAAAAGCATTAAACAACTTAATGAAAGGCAGAACAACGTTAGTTATTGCACATAGACTTTCTACTGTTGTAGATGCAGATAAAATTATCTTTATTGAAAAAGGGAATCTTACAGGAAGTGGCTCACATGATGAATTATTACAGACGCATGATATGTATCGCGAATTTGCAACGCAACAATTGAAAATTAAAGAGGGCGCATTATAAAATGAATAATCAGTGGGGATTGTACTTCGCTGATTATTCATTTTTAAAAACTGTATAAAGGATGCTAAGTAGAAAGGAAATGGTTCCTTTGATACCTAAAATTTTAATCGTAGACGACGACCCGCACATTAGAGAACTTGTTTCTGTTTTTTTAGAACGGGAAGGTTTTCAAACATTAGAGGCGATTGATGGACTAGATGCACTTCAGAAGATAGATGAAGTGAAAGTTGATATGGTTATTCTCGATATTATGATGCCGAATATGGATGGCTTTGATGTATGTTTTGAATTAAGAAAATACTATGATATCCCGATTCTGATGCTAACTGCCAAAGGTGAGACGTCTCAAAAAGTAAAAGGGTTTCACCTTGGAACAGATGATTATCTTGTAAAACCATTTGATCCGATAGAACTAGTAGTGAGAGTAAAGGCATTACTGAAACGTTACCAAATTACAGTATCGCAATCTATTCAAGTTGGAGACGTATTATTAAATCGTAAAACATTTGAAGTTACACTTGGAGAACAGACCATTACGTTGCCGCTAAAAGAATTTGAGTTACTCTTTACATTAGGATCTAAAGCTGGAAGGACATGTTCAAGAGAGCAATTAATTGAAGGTGTATGGGGGTATGATTTTGAAGGGAATGAACGTACACTAGACGTTCATATTAATCGGTTACGTGAGAAGTTTCAAGAAGAGAGTTCGAAGTTTAGTATCAAAACGATAAGAGGATTAGGGTATCGCTTAGAGGTAAGTAAATGAGAAGAAGAGAACGAATGAGTAAGTTAAAGATACTGAAAGTAATTGGAGCGGTCATAGCGCTCTTTTCTTTTCTCACTATAATTTGGTCTATCGCATTTTATGTAGCATCTAGTATATTAGATGCTCTAGAAATAAACGTATCGCCGTTTGTTACTTTTTTAATTAGTAATATGGCCGGCTTTGTATTTATTGTTCTTATTTGGGTATTGATTGGAGTATTAATGAGACCAAAACGAGAGGCGATGATTTGGACTATTATTGAACCGATACAAAAAATTGCAAAAGGGGACTTCTCTGTAAAAATACGAAATGAAGAAAAGTATGATGGAGAAATTGGTGTACTCGTAAAAAGTATAAATGATATGACAGATGAACTGAATGCAATGGAGAAAATGAGACAAGAATTTGTATCGAATGTTTCTCATGAAATACAGTCGCCATTAACTTCTATAAAAGGGTTTGCTAGAGCGCTACAAGATAATAATCTTTCTGAGGAGAAAAGAAAGCATTATCTTACCATTATTGAAACTGAAACAACGAGATTATCTAAACTAAGTCAAAATTTACTGAAGCTAACTCTTTTAGAATCAGAAGAGTATATACCAGAAAGAGTGGCTTATCGATTAGATAAACAATTAAAGCAAATTGTGTTAAATAGTGAACCGCTTTGGGCTGAAAAAGAAATTGAGTTAGACCTTGATTTAGAAAAAGTGCAAATTACTGCCGACCAAGAAAGTATGAGTCAAGTGTGGATTAATTTAATTCATAATAGTATTAAATATACTCCAAGTGGTGGTACGATTACAATTCAGTTAAAAGAACATGAGGAATTAGTGGAAGTACGTATTCATGATAATGGAATTGGTATATCAGAGGAACAGAAGCAGCATGTTTTTGAACGTTTTTACAAAGCAGATTCTTCACGGAATCGCGCTCATGGAGGTAGCGGATTGGGATTGGCGATTGTAAAAAAAGTAGTAGATCTTCATCAAGGGGAAATTAAAGTTAAGAGCACGGAAGGAAATGGTGCGGAATTTATTGTACGTATTCCTTATTATAAAGAAAAACAGTGTTAGGGAAGTTTCCGCATGCCCATCAACCTAAAGAATCAAAATCCCCCATAACTAAATTTCTATTCATTACTGACTACTGATAATGATGGGTTATGTTAATTAGAATATTTCAGATTGTTAAAGAGTACATTTGAAAAATAGGTTTAAGTTGATGATTTTATAAAATAAAAGAAGGCGTTCCATATTTGGAATGCCTTTTTTTCATGTTTTGTTGCTAATGTGGGTTGTTAAGTTATTTATATTCGCTTAATTCTCGTTTCTTCTTGATGAGGAGTAATTGGCGCATTTGAAATATGGTGGAGGAACAAAGAAGGGTACACATTGGATATTCAAATTCATAAAAAACGAGATCATCAGGTTGCATATGCCTTTATGAAAAGACACCTATTAAAGAAATTTACCTAGTTATTAAAATTTGCCAAATCCTTTTCTTACATAAGTATTAATTGATATGCCTATTTTAAAAAGGGTACATCTAATATTTTTTATGAATTAGTTTAAATATGGAAAAGAAAGGGATTTTTATGTCTAATATAAAAAAATTGACACTTTTTGGGTTAATTGGTATTACAATGGCCTTTTTTGGAACGGTACGAAGTGTGCCGACTCTTTCAATTACTGGTTGGACCCAAATCTTCTATATGTTGATAGCTGCGTTTGCATTCGCTCTACCTATTGCGTTAATGTCAGCTGAGCTTTCTACGGCTTTCCCTGAAGAAGGTGGACCTCAAGTTTGGGTCGAAAATGCATTAGGTGAGAAATGGGGATTTGTCACCTCATGGTTATTATGGGTTCAAATGTTTTTTGGGATGGTAATGGTTGCGTCAACTGTTGGTATTCTATCGGGTTACGTTATTAATAAGCCAGAACTATCTTCAAATAACTACTTTATTTTTGCCATAATCTTAATTTCATACTGGAGTGTGACTTTATTAAACCTTAAGTTTGATATGGTAAAAGTTGCGGGTAACTGGGGCGCTGTTATTGGTGTGTACATTCCGTTTGTCATTCTTGTTGTTCTAGGTGTCATTTATATGGTGAAAAACGGGATTCAATCGAATAGTTATTTAGGCGGCTTTAAGCCAAAGGATCTTATTCCTAATTTTAAGGACTTAGGAAGTTTAACTTATTTATCAGGAATTATCTTTATTTTTGCAGGAGTAGAAATTTCGTCTGTACATGCAAATAATATTGATAATCCAAAACGTAACTATCCAATTGCTGTTATCACTTCAGTAATTTTATTAGCAATTTTTAATATCATTGCTGGGTTGACTGTTTCAAATGCGGTACCAAAAGGTAAATTGGAGCTTGCGAATATAACACAGCCATATATGATTTTCACTAAAAATCTAGGGATTCCATCTATCTTTGTTAACATTATTTCTTTAATGATTTTAATTGGGGTTTTAGTTCAGCTAAGTGCATGGGTACTTGGACCAAGTAAATCTATGATTAAAGTGGCAGAGGAAGGGAATTTGCCGAAGTTTTTTCAAAAGAGAACAGAGAAAGATATTCCAATCACTTTTGTGATGATTCAAGCAATTGTAATTTCATTAGTAGCTATCTTATATATAGTAGTTCCGGATGTAAACAGTGCATTTTTAATAATAACAATTACAACAACAATTTTGTATTGTGTTGTGTACTCTTTAATTGCTATTTCAGCTGTTCGCTTGCGTTATAAGATGCCAGATGTTAATAGACCATTCAGATTAGGGAGTAAAGGGAATGGATTAATATGGATGGTCTCTATTCTTTCAATGATAAGTATTGTTTTTACGATTATTGTAAGTATTATTCCGCCATCTATTTTAAAGCCAAGTCAATATACTGGATATGTTATTTATCAAGTGGTCGTTACATTAGCAATGATTGGTATAGCACTTATCATCAACAAATTTAAAAAACCAGAGTGGAAGAAAGATAATAGCTCACCTGAGGATATAAGGAAATCAAGCTAAAGAACAAATAAATATTTGGTACGTATTCCTTAAGTTTTGTTATCAAATGATCTGGCTTATTTGATTAACAGTGTTTTATATCCCGTTTTTGATGGCAGATAATAATTTATGTGTGAATTTTTTGTGCAGAAAAAACTAAAAAATAATAACGTATTTTGTATCGAGGTTACTTAGGGAATATTTGTGATAATTTGGAGGAAATGAAAAATGAACTATAAAATACCGGATATTAATTTAAAAGCATTATTCTTAGGTGATAAAGGTGAAAATGCCGATTTATTTAAAGAGCTGTTAATTAAAATGGTAGATGAACATGTTGGTTGGCGTCAAAATTACCAACCACAAGACCTACCAGTTATTACTCCGCAAGATAAAAGCTCGAAAAATTTCGTAGAAACTGCTGACCATATCCGCAGTGTAATGGATGTGTTATCTTCAAAACTTCGTACCAATTCATTACCATGGCATTCGGCAGGGCGGTTTTGGGGACATATGAATTCAGAAACATTAATGCCGGCTATTATTGCATATACAGCTGCAATGTTATGGAATGGGAATAACGTGGCGTATGAATCTTCTCCAGGCACTTCTCAAATGGAAGAAGAAGTAGGGCATGAATTTGCTGCTCTTATGAGTTATAAAAAAGGTGAGAGTTGGGGGCATATTTGTGCGGATGGTTCTATTGCTAATCTAGAAGGCCTTTGGTATGCAAGAAACATGAAATCCCTTCCTTTAGCGATTAAAGAAGTAGCTCCTCAATTTGTAGAAGGTAAATCAGAATGGGAATTATTAAATATGTCTACAGAGGAAATTTTAGATATTTTAGAAAGAATACCTGAAAAAATTGATGAAATTAAAGCACATTCTGCGCGTAATGGTCAACATCTACAAGAGCTGGGCAAATGGTTGATTCCACAAACTAAACACTATTCTTGGCTAAAATCAGCGGATATTATTGGTATAGGCCTTGATAATGTGGAAGCAATTGATGTTGATCATAACTATCGCATGGACATTGATAAACTTGAAGAAAAAATCCGAGAATTAGCTGCAGAGAAAATACCTATTCTTGGTGTGGTAGCTGTTATTGGTACAACAGAAGAAGGACAAGTAGATCGTATTGATAAGATTGTTGCGTTGCGTGAAAAATTAGCGCAAGAGGGCATTTATTTTTACATCCATATAGATGCTGCTTATGGCGGGTATGCTCGAGCGATTTTCTTAGATGAAAACAATGAATTTATTGACTATAACAAAATCGATGAAACATATGTAAAATATGGTATTTTCAATTCGGAAAATGAATGGTTGACAGAAGATATTTACAATTCTTTCAAGGCAATAGACCAGGCTGAAACCGTTACAATTGATCCGCATAAAATGGGATATATACCATACTCTGCGGGTGGGATTGTTGTAAAAGATATTAGAATGCGTGATGTAATTTCTTACTTCGCAACATATGTGTTTGAAAAGGGAGCTGATATTCCTGCATTACTTGGTGCATATATGCTTGAAGGTTCTAAAGCAGGGGCAACTGCAGCCTCAGTTTGGACAGCCCATAAAGTATTACCATTAAACGTAACTGGTTATGGTAAATTACTAGGTGCAAGTATTGAAGGAGCTTACCATTTTTATCATTTTTTACAGGATAAACAATTTAAAATTGGAGATAAAACTATTCATGTTTATCCATTAACAAAGCCTGATTTTAACATGGTTGACTATGTATTTAATGAAGAAGGAAACACAAGTTTAGCAAAAATGAACAAATTAAATCATGATTTTTTTGGTCAATCTTCTTATGTAAAAGGAAATATATACTACAATGAATTTCTTACTTCTCATACAGATTTTGCTATCCCTGATTACGGAAATAGCCCACTTCCATTTGTGAAAAGTCTTGGATTTAGTGAAGAAGAATGGGATAAGGAAAGAAAAGTAACAGTACTACGAGCTTGTGCACTATCTCCCTACGCTCATGATAAAGATGTATTCGATGAATACGCTAATAAGATTGAAAGCGCAATTCAAGAAAAACTTGAAATGATTTACAATGTGAAAAATAAAAGTAATGATGAGTCTGTTTAAGGTGTAGTATACGATAAACGTTGAAGAAGTGCAGCGCAGTAGTTATAGATACAATTGCTGAGAGTAATATTAATGGTACAATCTGGGCGGCAATACGATTAAGAATGGTCCTTATGTATTTTTTAGACATAGGGACCTTTGTTTTCAGACACACTAAAAAGCGAATTCTTAAAAATGAAAGGGGTTAGAAAAGCATGAACATCATTGACGAATTAGAATGGCGTAATGCTATCAATCAACAAACAGATGCAGAAGGGTTACGTGAGTTAGTAGAAGAGAAAAAAATTTCCCTGTACTGTGGGGTAGATCCAACGGGTGATAGTATGCATATTGGACATTTAATCCCATTTATGATGATGAAACGTTTCCAATTAGAAGGACATCATCCAGTAATTTTAATTGGAGGGGCTACTGGGACAATTGGTGATCCAAGTGGACGTCAAACAGAACGTCAATTACAGACGTTAGAACAAGTACAGCATAATGTTGAGGCATTGACGACACAAATGAAAAAGCTATTTGATTTTGGTGGTAATAGTAAAGTGAAGATGGTAAATAACTATGACTGGACACATCAGGTAAATATTATTGAATTTTTACGTGATTACGGTAAGAATTTTAGTGTGAATACGATGTTAGCAAAAGACATTGTAGCAAGTCGATTAGGGAGCGGGATTTCTTTTACAGAATTTTCATATCAAATTCTACAAGCTATGGACTTCCATCATTTATACAAATACGAAGGAGTACAACTACAAATTGGTGGTAGTGACCAATGGGGCAATATAACAAGTGGGTTAGATTTAATACGTAAATTAGAAGGGGCAGAGGTAAAAGCATTTGGATTAACAATACCCTTAATGCTAAAAGCAGACGGCACAAAGTTTGGTAAAACAGCAGGTGGGGCGATTTGGTTAGATTCAGAAAAAACAACACCATTTGAATTCTATCAGTTCTGGGTGAATACAGATGATCGCGATGTAATTAAATATTTAAAATTCTTCACTTTCTTAACGAAAGATAGAATTGATGAATTAGCGGTCAAGGTTCAAACAGAACCTCATAAACGTGAAGCACAAAAAGTATTAGCAGAAGAAATGACGAAATTTGTTCATGGTGAGCATGCGCTTTCGCAAGCATTAAAAATTACAGAAGCGTTATTTAGTGGGGATATTCAATCATTAACTGCAGATGAAATTGAACAAGGATTTAAAGATATGCCAACTTTCCACGCTTCAAACGAAACAAAAAATATTGTTGAGTGGTTAGTTGACCTAGGGATTGAACCTTCTAGACGTCAAGCAAGGGAAGACATTAATAATGGAGCTATTTCTATGAATGGTGAAAAGGTAACGGATGTAAATACAGATGTTACAGTTGGAAACTCATTCGATGGAAGGTTTATCATTATTCGTAAAGGTAAAAAGAATTACAGTTTGGTGAAATTAGGGAAATAGATTCTGTTAATGGTAACAGTTCACTTCCATTCGAGAAGAGCTTTGAATTTAGTGACGAAGAATAGGAACAGCACTATGAGCTTGCGCGTCATCTTCATATGCTCATGATAAGAATGTACTTGAAGAATATGCTGTGAAGATGGCAAAAGTAATTCAAGAGAAACTCGAAACCAACTATAATGTAGTGAATAAATTTAGTAGAAAATCTTTTATTTACATAATTTATATTGTTACGGAATCTTAGCTAGTCAGTATACTTACTCCCTCAAAATTTAGCGGTGTTGAATACCCCCATTTGTTTATATTATTTCTCGGTTTACCGGAAATTCCAAAAGTGAATCTAAAGAATTTAAAAAAGTTGATTAAATCCTATAATATTTTGTAGTTTATAAAACAACGTTGTTTGAGATTATCCCCTTTAAGTAGTAATTCAAAAACTCCTGGTAATGTGGAGAAAAGAATGAGACTTAGAGAGGACTTTTTTATGTTGAAAAGAGAGGTATTCATAATTATCTTATTATTTTTTATGAAGAGAAGATTAGTTATTGATTTATTACTTTAGTTTTTTAAAAATATTCATTTACCATTACTATAGTTACCTACAGGTAACCTACGCACATGAAAGTGCATCATTGCCTTTTTACATAAACATAGTTACACTTTTAATATAATAAACAACTGAGAAGATTAAGGAGTGTTACACTTGGCAGAATTATTACAAGGTAAAAATGCTTTAATTACGGGAGCAGGTAGAGGGATTGGTCGTGCTGTAGCGATCGCATTAGCGAAAGAAGGCGTAAATGTAGGTCTTTTAGCTCGTTCAGAAGAAAATTTAAAAGCAGTTGCGAAAGAAGTAGAAGCAGAAGGTGTAAAAGCTGTTATTGCGACTGCTGATGTATCTTCATATGAAGAGGTAACGACTGCAATTGAAACGTTAAAAAACGGTTTAGGATCTATCGATATTTTAATTAATAACGCTGGTATTTCTAAATTCGGTAAGTTTTTAGAACTAGACGTTGCTGATTGGGAAAAAATCATTCAAGTAAACTTAATGGGTGTATACTATGCAACTCGTGCAGCGTTACCGAGCATGATTGAACAGCAATCTGGTGATATTATTAATATTTCATCTACAGCAGGACAAAAAGGTGCGCCTGTAACAAGTGCATATAGTGCTTCTAAATTTGGTGTTCTTGGCTTAACAGAATCGTTAGCGATGGAAGTTCGCAAACATAACATTCGTGTAACTGCTTTAACACCAAGTACAGTAGCAACGGATATGGCTGTAGATTTAGGATTAACTGATGGAAATCCTGATAAAGTTATGCAAGCAGAAGATATTGCAGAGTTTATCGTAGCACAGCTGAAATTAAATAAACGTACATTTATTAAATCAGCAGGACTTTGGTCTACTAATCCGTAAGCTCTAAATTTATAAACAAAGCAGGGACATCTATTCTGTAATGGAGTGGGTGTCCCTTTTTTATTTTTTGTTTAAAACAGAATTTTCGGTATAATTAAATGTGTATGGTAGAAAAGCGTTAAAAAGGGATAGGCCGTTTCTATAAATTAATAGTTATTGATTCACATGTGTAAGTGCTATAGCGTTTGGGAGTAAAAGGCACGATGTTTTTTTGTGACGGCAGTCGTAAAAGAGTGATGTAAGGAGGCAAAAGGGATGAAAAAGAAGTTTCAAAAATTATAATGTGTATCGTGTACAACGAAATTAGCCCGTGGACCTCCAATTTAAATAGCTTTATATTATATATTAAAAAATTGGAGGTTATAAGTAGATGAGAACTGAAAAAGAAATGCTAGACTTAATTATAAATACAGCAAAAGAGGATGAAAGAATTCGAGCAGTCATCATGAATGGATCACGTGTAAATCCAAATGTGAAAAAAGATTGTTTTCAAGACTATGATATTATTTATGTTGTAAAAGATATACGCTCTTTTACGTCTGATCATAATTGGATTCGTAGATTTGGAGAAATAATGATTGTACAAATGCCGGAAGAAATGTCAGTAGTTCCAGCAGATGAAGACGGGAAATTTCCGTATTTAATGCAGTTCATGGATGGGAATCGTATTGATTTAACGCTAGTTCCAGTTCATTTAATAAATAAGTTCGTTGGACAAGATAGCTTAAGTAAACTGCTTCTTGATAAAGATGAATGTATTGAAGAATTACGACCAGCAAGCGATAAGGATTACTTAATAAAAAAGCCTACAGAAAAAGAATTTCTGGATTGCTGTAATGAATTTTGGTGGTGCAGCACGAATGTAGCAAAAGGGTTATGGAGAGAAGAACTTTCTTATGTGAAAGGGATGCTTGATGGTCCAGTACGAGATATGTTAATCGTAATGCTAGAATGGCATGTTGGTATGAAAACAGACTTTACAGTTAATACAGGGAAGTTTGGGAAGCATTTCGAGCAATATATTGACAAAGATACGTGGGAGCAATTTAAAAATACATTTTCTAATGCAGAATATGAGAGTATTTGGGAGTCATTCTTGGTAATGGGAGATTTATTTAGGGAAGTTGCGAATGAAATTGCTACCACTAATGGTTATCAATATCTGCAAGATGATGATGACAAAGTGACGAGTTATTTAAAGCATGTGAAAGCTTTGCCGAAAGATAGTACAACGATATATTAATTTTATAAAGCAGTAAGACTGTCCTAATTACGGACAGTCTTATTTTTGTTTAGGAATAAGAATTTCTCTAACAAAGTGCAGCTGAATCACATATGAAATTTTAGGGAGGTTTTTATCATGTATTATTTTTATTCACCAGAGATGTTCGTTCCATTTCAATCGGGGCTAGAACGAGATATTTCGTATGCTTATATGCCGTATCCTCCACTTTATTATGGAGACTATATAAGCTCATTGCCATACGCTTTACATGTTCCTCAAAATTATGAAGTCCAAATAAAAGAAGATCGTGGATCATGGACTCCATTTTCATGGGTTGAAAAATATGCGTATGCATTTTCAGGACCATATAATAAAGCGGAAGTAGCTCTTACATTTGATGATGGACCAGATTTAGTATTTACGCCAAAAATTTTAGATAAGTTAAAACACCATAATGTGAAAGCGACTTTTTTCTTACTTGGTGAAAATGCTGAAAAGTTTCCGAATGTAGTAAAGCGTATCGCGAATGAAGGGCATGTAATTGGTAATCATACGTATAGTCATCCAAATTTAGCGAAAGTAAATGAGGCCGAGTACCGTAATCAAATTATAAAAACGGAAGAAATATTAAAACGTTTAGCCGGCTATGCTCCTAAATTTATACGTCCACCGTATGGTGAAATACTTGAAAATCAATTGAATTGGGCGACTGAGCAAAATTTTATGATTGTACAGTGGAGTGTTGATACAGTTGATTGGAAAGGTGTAAGTGCTGATACGATTACAAATAATGTGTTAGGGAATTCATTTCCTGGTAGTGTCATACTTCAGCATTCAACTCCAGGTGGGCATTTACAAGGATCGGTAGATGCGCTAGACAAAATCATTCCGCAGTTAAAAACGAAAGGTGCGCGCTTTGTAACACTTCCAAGCATGTTCCAGACATCGAAAGAAAGAAACTGAATGTGATATAAATTGGAAAATTTAGGGTTATATCGTATAATGAAAGTGTAAGTTAGGGGGGATATAATTGATTGATGCACTAGTAAACATAGGAATGAGCATATTGATTGGTATTATATTTATACTTGCGGCACTGATTCTTCAAAAAAATCCACCGACAGATATTAACGCGGCATATGGTTATCGTACGAAACGATCTATGAAAAATAAGGAATTATGGGATGCGGGTAATAGGTATAGTGCAGAAGTGATGAAGCAAAACGGATTCATCATGATGTTAATTGGAAGTGTTATTAGTATACTGTTTAGATATCCTCATACAATGGTAGCGATTATGGCTGTCATGCTATTGTTAATCATTCGCTTATTTTTGCGAGTAGAGAAAAGGTTGAAGACCCTTGAACAATAATGATAAATAAAATCGGACTCCGGGGCAATATAAGCTGGGAGTCCGATTTTATTTACAAACAATTATTTTTTAACAATTCTTTTCCTTGTTTTATAACAAATTCATAGTATTCAAGGTCATATGGATAAATATCTTCAAATGTTATCGTTATCGGTTTACTGTTTAGAGCAGAAATAGTCGTTAAAGATGAAATATCTCTCTTTAATAGTTGTAGAAAAGCAGTTGCATGTACTTTCATCACATCGTCTACTTCCTCACCTGGTGCAAATGGAAGTGGCTTTAGTACATTGTGAAAATACATATGGCAAAATTCACGATCGGTAAGATTTGAAATTTCATAATCTATTTTAAAGATTCCTTTGTATGCTAAATCAGTAGTTTGAAAGGAAAGGCCTAATTCTTCTTCAATTTCACGAAGACCGCCAATTTCTACTTCTTCATCATGCATAATATGTCCAGCTGAAGTAATATCCCATATACTCGGAGCTTCTTTTTTATTTTTAGAGCGTAATTGGAAATATAAAAACATATCTTCAGCATCTTTTTCTATAAACCAACAATGAAATGTTTCGTGCCAATCACCGTCACGATGCACTTCATCACGTAATTTCTTCCCAAGTGTATTTCTGTCAGAATCAAATATTGTTAACCACTCTGTCATTTTAATTCCCCTTTCTGCAAATTTTATTATACAATATTCGTATTGAATTTTGGGAAAATAAAGAAAAAGGAGTGTTTATAAGTGGGGATAGAGAGTAAGGAAATAAAATCGCTTATTTCAACAGAGGAAGAACTACGAGAAATATTAGGGCAACCAAGTGAGCGAGCGTTAAAAAAAGTTATTTCATCACTTGATCATCATTGTGTAGATTTTCTGTCTAAATCTCCTTTTCTAGTATTATCTACTGCAAATAAATTAGGAGAGTGTGATGCTTCGCCGAGAGGAGATGCACCTGGATTTGTATACGTATTAAATCAAAATAAAATTATTATTCCTGAAAGAACGGGCAATCGTCGGATAGACTCCATTTTGAATATTATTTCAAATCCACGCGTAGGGTTAATCTTTTTTATTCCTGGTCTTGGGGAAACACTCCGAATAAACGGTAAAGCATATATTACAAACGATGAGGAAATTTTGAAAGAAATGCAGGCGAATGGACGTAATCCGTTACTTGGAATCGTTGTTGAAATTGAAGAATGCTACATTCATTGCGCAAAAGCTTTTATTCGTTCTAAGATGTGGGATCCAGAATCTTGGTTAAATAAAAGAGAGTTACCTTCAGCAGCAAAAATGTTAATGGAACATGCGAAAGTGAATGCTTCAGAAGAAGAGGTTGCACGTTCTTTAGAAGAAAGTTATACGAAAAGATTGTATTAAAAAAATTTTATAAGTATAGTTATAGAGAGTGGAAGGCTTCTCGTTTTAGAATGAATTATTTATATGTGAACTGCTGATTTACAAGTTAGAAATTTATAATATAGGTAATAAGAGAGGTCTTTGTAAAATGTTATTGTGAAATATAATAAAAAAATATCTTGAAAATAGTTAGTGAAAATAGGCTTGCTTTTTAAAAAGTTGATAACTATAATAAGTTAACAAATAGACATGAACGAAAAAGTAACGATAAGGACATGAAATCATTTTTACGGTTTACAGAGAGGGAAGCCAAGGGTGTGAGCTTCCTAACACGAGAAATGGTTTTACCACCTTTGAACTTCAATAGTGAACGAGTAATCTAGTAATTATTGACGGTATCAGCCGTTATCTGAACTTGAGCAATCTAGAAGAAAATGAGTCTAGGTTGGAACAAGGGTGGAACCACGAAAACACATTCGTCCCTTTCCTAGGGATGAGTGTGTTTTTTTATAGCTCTATAGATTGAAAATTTAAAATAATTAAAAAATAGTATTGATTTTGTTTTTTATGCGAGTATAATGAGTTAACAAATGAACATGAGCGAAAAAGTAACGATAAGGACATGAAATCATTTTTACGGTTTACAGAGAGGGAAGCCAAGGGTGTGAGCTTCCTAACACGAGAAATGGTTTTACCACCTTTGAACTTCAATAGTGAACGAGTAATCTAGTAATTATTGACGGTATCAGCCGTTATCTGAACTTGAGCAATCTAGAAGAAAATAAGTCTAGGTTGGAACAAGGGTGGAACCACGAAAACACATTCGTCCCTTTCCTAGGGATGAGTGTGTTTTTTTTATTACTTTGAAAGGAGGTGCTGTAATATGAAACGATTTGTACGTACCGAAATAACCACCACCTGTATGGGGAAATGGCAGAGTAAGGTGATTGATAGAGCCGAAAAATAAAATTTTAGGAGGAGATTAGAAGATGAATAATGTAATTAATGTTGGGGTAATCGGTTTAGGTACTGTCGGAAGTGGTGTTGTCCATATTTTGAAAGAGCATTACCAAAAAATCGCACTTGATACAGGGTGTGAAGTAAAGGTAAAGACAGTCGTTGTGCGTGATTTAGAAAAAGAACGTGACGTTTGTATTGATGGAATCGTAGTTACGCGTAATGTGGATGAAGTTCTAAATGATTCAAATATAGATATTGTAGTAGAGGTAATGGGCGGAATTGAAGAAGCAAAACAGCATATTATTAAGGCATTACAAAGTAAAAAACATGTTGTAACTGCAAATAAAGATTTAATGGCTGTATACGGGGCTGAGCTTCTACAATTAGCAAATGAAAATAATTGCAATTTGTTTTATGAAGCAAGTGTAGCAGGTGGAATTCCAATATTAAGAGGATTGGCAGACGGACTGGCCTCAGATCAAATTGAAAAAATAATGGGAATCGTAAATGGAACAACTAATTATATGTTAACAAAGATGAGTCAAAATGGATGGTCGTATGAAGAGGCTTTACAGGAGGCACAAAAATTAGGTTTCGCAGAATCAGATCCAACAGCAGATGTAGATGGTCTGGATGCAGCAAGAAAGGTAGCGATTCTTGCTAACTTAGGTTTTTCGATGGATGTTTCTTTAGATGATGTTCAAGTTAGAGGGATTCGAAAGGTTGAAAAAGAAGATTTAGAGATGGCGAAAAAGTTAGGGTTTACTATGAAACTAATTGGTAAAGCGGAGAAGCAAGGATCATCTATTCATTTAAGTGTAGAACCGACTTTATTGCCAAGTCACCACCCATTATCGAATGTGAATAACGAATTTAATGCGGTATATGTTCATGGTCAAGCGGTAGGAGAAGTGATGTTTTACGGACCAGGCGCTGGGAAGTTGCCAACTGGATCTGCAGTAGTTAGTGACATTATTTCAGTCGTTAAAAATATGAATCAAATACCGAAACATAAAAGTGTATTAAAAGAACCAGAGCCATATGAATTACAAGCTGATGAAGAAGTAGTTTCTAAATATTTTTTACGTATTTCATTAAGTGATGAACCTGGGATGTTACAAAAAATAACAGAATGTTTCGCTAATTGTTCTGTAAGTTTAAAAGAGGTAATTCAGTTGCCGCTGAATAGGGAACTTGCAGAAGTTGTTATCGTGACACATCACACTTCAAAATATCAATTTGAACAAGTGTTAAGAGCGATTGAAGATATCGCAAGTGAAATAAACAGTTACTACAGTATTGAGGAGGAAAAACAATATGTATAAAGGACTTTTAAAACAATATGCTTCATATTTACCGGTAAGTGAAAATACACCAGATGTTAGTTTAATGGAAGGGAATACACCTCTTATTCCATTATTAAATATATCAAAGCAATTAGGAATTCAGTTATATGGGAAGTACGAGGGCGCGAACCCGACAGGTTCTTTTAAAGATCGTGGCATGGTAATGGCGGTTGCTAAGGCGAAAGAAGAAGGCTCAGAGGCAATCATTTGTGCATCAACAGGTAATACATCGGCATCGGCTGCAGCATACGCGGCACGTCTCGGAATGAAGTGTATTATCGTAATCCCAGAAGGGAAGATTGCACATGGGAAATTAGCACAAGCAGTCGCTTATGGAGCAGAGATCATTTCAATAGAAGGGAACTTTGATGATGCACTTAAAGCTGTAAGGAATATTGCTGCAGAAGAGCCAATCACATTAGTAAACTCAGTGAATCCTTATCGAATTGAAGGACAAAAAACAGCGGCATTTGAAATTTGTGACCAGTTGCAAAAAGCGCCAGATGTTCTAGCTATCCCTGTTGGGAATGCAGGAAATATTACAGCATACTGGAAAGGGTTCTGTGAATATGAGAAAGAAAAAGGGTATAAGAAGCCAAGAATTCACGGTTTTGAAGCGGAGGGAGCAGCAGCGATTGTTAAAGGACATGTAATTGAGGCGCCTGAAACGATTGCAACAGCGATTCGCATCGGTAATCCAGCAAGTTGGTCGTATGCAGTAGAGGCTGCTGAGCAGTCAAATGGTGAAATAGATATGGTATCAGATGAGGAAATACTACATGCGTATAGATTGTTAGCAAAAACTGAAGGAGTTTTCGCTGAGCCAGGATCAAATGCTTCATTAGCAGGGGTAATTAAACATGTTCAATCTGGAAAAATCAAAAAGGGAGAAACAGTTGTTGCAGTATTAACTGGAAATGGTTTGAAAGATCCTGATATCGCTATTTCTTCTAATAAATTTGACATTGCAAGTGTTGCAAATGATATAGAACAAATTAAAGATCATATAAAAGGGGTGATTATGTCGTGATACCATTAAGCGTTCGTGTTCCTGCTAGTACAGCGAATGTTGGACCTGGATTTGACTCGGTGGGAATAGCTTTGTCATTGTATTTAGATGTGGTAGTAAAAGAGCAAGCTGATAAATGGCAAGTAATCCATTCATTTGAAGATTCAATTCCAACAGATGAAAAAAATTTAATCGTTAGCACGGCATGTAAAGTATGTCCTTCTTTATCGCCCCATATAATAGAAGTTACTAGTAATATTCCGCTTACAAGAGGTCTAGGGAGTAGCGCATCAGCGATTGTAGCAGGAATAGAGCTTGCGAATCAACTTGGCAATTTGAACTTAACAACTGATCAAAAAGTTCAAATTGCTACAAATTTTGAAGGGCATCCAGACAATGTTGCTGCTTCTATTTTAGGCGGAACTGTAATTGGAGCACTTGATGGAAAGAATGTTTCGGTTGTAAGAATTGAAAGTAAGGAGTTAGGCGTAATCTCTCTCATTCCAAATGAAGAGCTAAATACAGATGAAAGTCGATCTGTATTACCAGAGATGTTTCCGTTTCATGAAGCAGTTAAGGCTAGTGCGATAAGTAACGTATTAGTAGCTGCGTTATGTCAAAAGAAGTGGGAAGTTGTTGGTGAAATGATGGAAAGAGATCATTTTCACGAGCCATATCGTTTAGAGCTAGTGCCGTTATTACCATCTATTCGTAAATGTGCAAAAGAATTCGGGGCATATGGTACAGCACTTAGCGGCGCGGGGCCATCCATTTTTATATTAACGCCGTATGAGAAGCGTCAAGAAATTGCTGAGCAATTAGCGAGAGTATTTACAGTTATGAAAGTATGTGAGCTTGAAATCGATCATAAAGGGATTACTGTAAACAACGAAGAGCATATTGGATTATAAAGAAAGCTAGCATTGCTAGCTTTCTTTATGTTGTAAATCTATTTTTAATAGAAGTTTTGTATAATGTAAGTAAAGAGTGCATTCATTTTGGAGGTGCTTATATGGATAAAGAGTCACCAGAGGAAAAAAGAGAACGTATGAGACAAAGTGAATTGAAAAATAACCCTACCGGTTCTTTGAATGATGGACTCAATAGAGCGGAATCAGGTAGTCCAGTTGATATGGCAGGTGGTATGAATTGGAGAAGTACAGGGATAATCATTTTAATACTACTTTTAGGATACATTGTATACACTTATTTTTTCAGTTAAAGAATTCTTGTTAAAACTTTGATTTATTTCGTTTCATAATTAGTGAGAAAGAAAAAAACGCAGTTATTGTATTACATATCTTCTAAGCAGGTTATAGTTGTTCATATAAACTTATTTTTAATACTCCAAAAAGAGCTAGTGCTATGCTAGCTCTATTATTTTTTGCCACATACCTGTAACAAAGCCCCTGTATATTCAGTGGTGGAGGTGCAGAAGATGAAAAAAATGATAGCGATATGTCTTCTTACAACGATGTCATTTTCGACTTTAGTCGGGTGTAATGTAAAAGGTAATAATGCTGTACAAGAGTCTAAAATAAAGAAAGCAACGTATAGAGATTTTACGTATGATGTAAATCCGGAGACTTTCGCGTTAACTGTAGAACATGACAGTGTTAAAGAACAAGCATCACAACCGTTACCGAAAATGAAGGTGTCGAATTTGAAAAAAGACAAGGATCATACATCATGGGAATATCCGGATCAAAAAGTAAAAGTAAATTTAGAAAAGAAAAAAGACCACTTAAATATTGAATTGGAATCAACGGGAGCAGAAAGTTTTACATGGCCAAAAGTGCAAGCTGAAAATTATACACTTCCGTTATGGGAAGGTAAGCAAATTCCAAGTAATGATGAGAAGTGGAAGAAGTTTTTAAAGGATGATGCATATTCATTTGCTGAATCATTTTCTATGAAGTTTTTTGCATTAAATGGTTCTAAATATTCGATCGTATATATTGCGAACAATAGGTTTAATAATGAATTGAAATTTCATTCGGATCCGAAAATAGGGTTTGATTTTATACATGAATTCCCGAGTATAAATAAAAATAAAACATATGGCTTTCAATTATATGTGACAAATAATGATGCAGTAAGTATTGCTAAACTGTATAAGGATAATATTGCTCGAAAAGGTGAATTTAAAACATTACAAGAAAAGGCAAGAAAAAATAAAGAAATCGAAAAACTTTACGGGGCAGCTCATTTTTATTTTTGGAATCAAAATGGTTTATCAGAAAGTAACTTAAATTGGCCGAAGCTAAGAGAGCGAATAAATAGCTCGGTGTTTAGCCATATAAAAGAGCTTATTCAAAAGAATAGTTCAGAGCCTGGGGAATTGAATGTGTTTGAGCAAGTGAGTAAACAAGATTTTGTCGATAAGTACCAAAAAAATGTTATTTTACGCTATACAAACGAAGTATTATCTATGAAGGAATTGTATAAAGAGGATATTTTCCCGAAAGTTGATCAGGAAGCTAGTTTGTTATTAAAGAAAGGTGTAGATCACTTATCGAAGACGGAGTTATATAACTTAAATAAGCATTTATTAAAGTCCGTACTCGGAGATGCAGTTGATGAAGTAAGTAAATGGGGTAAAGCAGATGGGACGGATATTATAAAGGAAATGAAAGAAGCTGGAATAGACAAAGCGTGGATTGGTCTACCAAACTGGGAACAAGGATTTATGCAGCCTAATTTCGTTACAGAAGCGAAGGAAATGGGATATTTAATTGGTCCGTATGATTCTTATCATTCCATTCACGAAAAAGGTGATAAAAATTGGAATACAGCGTCCTTTAATGACCCATCGTTATATGAAGAGGCAACTGTAACGAAGAAAGATGGAGAAAAGGTGCAAGGGTTTTTAGGTAGAGGGCGAAAACTAAACCCGACATTATCACTTCCTAGTGTAAAAGAACGAATGAACGATATATTACAAAATGGCCCTAAATACAATTCATGGTTTATTGATTGTGATGCGACGGGTGAAATTTACGATGATTATTCAGCGAAACATATAACGACACAAGAACAAGATTTAAAAGCAAGATTAAAACGAATGGATTATATTGCGCAAGAAAAAGGTATGGTAGTTGGCTCTGAGGGCGGAAATGATTTTGCAAGCAGTACGATTGCATTTGCTCATGGAATTGAAACACCTGTTATTAAATGGGATGATGAAGATATGAGGGAAAATAAAACGAGTCCGTACTATGTCGGGGGATATTGGTCACCAAATCAAAATGTTCCAGAAAAATATGCGAAGCAAGTGCCGTTAAAAGAAGAGTATAAACAAGTGTATTTAAATCCAGTTTATTCAGTGCCACTATATAAATTAGTATACAACGATTCAGTAATTACAACACATCACTGGGAATGGGGAAGCTTAAAGGTAAAAGATGAAGTTGGAAATCGTATGCTATATGAATTATTGTATAATGTTCCGCCGTTGTACCATTTAGATGAAGTAGAGTGGAATAAACATAAAAAAGAAATTACACAACATCTGAAAGTTTGGAATGAAGTTCATGAAAAAGCAGTAAAAGAAGAAATGACGAATTTTGCATATTTGTCAGAAGACAAATTAGTACAATCTGCTTCATATGGAAAAGATATTAAAATCATTGTGAACTTCTCTAATGATGAAGTGGAAATAGAAAAAACGAAAGTTAAAGCAAAATCTGCGTTAATTATTAATAATGGGAAGCAAATCATGTATAAACCAAATTAATGAAATTAATATATATAAATTTAATGTCCGTTTTGTATAAATAGTGACTTGCCAAAAATAAGCACAAGAGTATAATGTGAAATGGAATACATATTGGATTTATAAAGTAACCTTACAAAATTGTAAGGTAATTGAAAGGAAATTCAATATGAAGATTAATAGACTTACATTATACTAGGGAAAGAGAAAGAGAGGCGAATGGATATGAGCTCTGAATTAGAACAAAACACAAGAAGTAATAAAAAACGTTCTAAAAGAAAGTCAATAAAATGGTTCATTATAATTCCATTTTTCCTACTTATTTTTGGAGGAGTAGGATATGGATCGTTCATATATAACAAAGCAAAAGCGGTTGTAAGTGCTTCATATGCAGAAATTGATAAGTCATCAAAACGTGATAAAGAAGTTGAGCCTTTAAAGGATAACATCTCAATTTTAATTATGGGTGTAGATGGAAGTGACATGAGAAAAAGCCAATATGGCGATGCAGTTCGAACAGATGCACTTTTATTAGCAACAATTAATAAAGAGGATAAATCTGTTAAATTAGTTAGTATTCCGCGTGATTCACGTGTGTATATTCCATCTAGAAAAAAATTAGATAAAATTACTCATGCACACGTATTTGGTGGTGTTGAAAGTACGCGAGATACTGTGGAAAGATTTTTAAATGTTCCAGTTGATTACTATGTGAAGTTTAACTTTGAGTCATTTGTTCAAATTGTAGATTCACTAGGTGGTATTGATATTGATGTACCTGTTACTTTCACAGAGCAAGATAGTAAAGACCAAGCAGGTATGATTCATTTAGAAAAAGGTTTCCAACACTTGAATGGAGAACAAGCACTTGCACTTGCAAGAACACGTAAAATTGATAGTGATACAATGCGTGGGCAAAGACAACAACTTGTAATAGAAGCAATTGCGAAAAAGGCGATGTCGGTCCAATCAATTAGCAAAATGGGCTCTTTACTTGATGCAGTTGATAACAATATGAAAACAAACTTAACGTTTGATGATATGCTTGCTATTACGAAAAATATGGCTGGATCTGATCTGCAAATGGAAAAAATGCAAATTGAAGGAACAGATAAACGTATCGGTGGTATTTATTATTACATTCCAAATGAAAAAAATGTGAAAGATATTTCAAAAAAATTAAATGATCATTTAGGTATAACACCAAACCCAGTTCGAAACGAATAGTAAAAAAGATTGGCCTTCGCCAATCTTTTTTTATGGGAATATATTTGTAACTTTTCTGTAACGATTTTTTATTTTAGAAAAATTATAATCATATGTATGAGAACATTGGAGAAGCAAAAAGTATAGAGAAATACTTAAAATCTGTAGTAAGGAAAGATATCATATGCAGAAATGGATAAGCATTTTGGGAATCATCTTTATATTGACTGGATGTAAAATGTCTGAAGCTCCGACAAGTTTAATGGAAGCTCCTGCAAATGAAAAGTGGATTAATGAATTAAAAGAGCAAATAGATAAAGATTTGCCTGTTAATTATCGGTTGCTTACTCCAATGTCTAATAAAGATAAACAGATGATTTGGTCAATGGATTTTAAACAAGATAATAAGAAAGAAGCAATCATATTTTATAAATTACCGAATGAGGATGGGAGTATATATTTAGCTATTTATGCGAAAAGCAGCAATGGCTGGAAGATAAAGTCCACTCATGCATTTGATGGTGAGGATATAGATATCGTTGAAGTTGGTGATTTTACAGGGAACGGGAAGCGAGAATTATTAATTGGAATCGCTGTAAATCGTGAATCTTTAGAACATGTTATGTATGCTTTTTCAGAAGAAAATGATGATATGAAGGAGATTTATAATCGGCAATATACGAAGTTGTTTATAGAAGATTTAAATAAAAATGGTCTTAACGATATAAGTCTTGTTACGTATGTAAAAGATGAGCAGTTGAAAGTTGAGTTTATTGAACAGTTTAAGACAATATCAGAAGTTACATTCGATCCGTTTATAAACAGTATTCAAAGAATACAAATAGGGTATATTTCCAAAACGTTAAAGGCAGTTGTAATTGATGCAGGAATTGGTGCTCATTCAGGTATAACTTATGTAGCAAAATTTGATAAGGATCATTATGAGGTACTACCTTTAGATGGGAAAGAAGATTTATTTAATGAGTATGTTGTGGAAAGTAAAGATGTTAACAAGGATGGCATAATTGAATTTGTTCGTACTGTACGTCCAAAAGGTTGGGAAGATAAATCGCATGGTGATAGTCCACTTTTTGAACGTTACATACAGTGGAGTGAAGAGGGAATTAAACCGATAGAAGAAAGATATATCGATATAGAAAAAGGGTATTTTGTGAAAATTCCTGAAAAGCTAATAGGAAAGATTACTATCCCAGATGAGCAAAAAAAATCAAATACTCAAAAATTTTTGGATGTAAGTACGAATGAAATATGGCTTGAAGTCCATATTTTTAAGCGGAAAGAATGGTTCAAAATAAAAGGATATGAGGCAGCAGTTAAAACGGCTTCTCATGTATATGCAGTACCGAAGCAATCAAAATTTGAAGCAGTAAAGGCATATATAAAACCGCTAGCGGATTATCAACAAAAGTAGGGAGGTGGGAATTATGTCAACAATTTTAGTTTTAGAAGATGAAATACCAATCCGTAGCTTTATTGTCTTAAATTTGAAACGTGCTGGATTTTATGTATTAGAAGCTAGTACTGGCGAAGAAGCGTTACAGATTTTATGTGATCACACTGTTGATGTAGCGTTACTTGATGTAATGTTACCGGGGATTGATGGTTTTCAAGTTTGTAACGCTATCCGGGAAGAAAATAAAAAAATGGGCATTATTATGTTAACCGCACGTGTACAAGATGGAGATATAGTACAAGGACTAGGAATTGGTGCAGATGATTATATTACAAAACCGTTTAGTCCAGTAGAATTAACTGCACGTATACAATCTTTATTAAGAAGAATAGAAGTGCATGAAGAAAAAACGAATACAATTACGTCTGGTCCGTTTTCGTTAAATATTATAGAAGAAAGATTGTATAAAGGTGGACAATTAGTTGATTTAACCCCTACAGAGTATATGATATTACAGTATTTAATGAATCAGGCTTCAAAGCCAGTTTCGCGTGATGAAATTTTAAATATGATTTGGGGAACCAATTACGTAGGCGAGACGAAAGTAGTAGATGTAAATGTGAGACGATTACGCCAAAAGATAGAATATAATCCATCAGAACCCGAATTTATTCTTACTGTGTGGGGAAAAGGATATGTGTGGAAGGAAAGTATAACATGAGACGGAAAGTGACTTTATATTTTATGACAGTCATTACGTTAATGCTTGTTTTGTTTGAAATAGTATTTTCACTTTCCATTTATCGATATTATTATAATGGAATTGTGCAATATGTTGCATCACATGCGAAGACGAGTACACGATTTTTCTCTGAATACAATTCATTATATTTTATTCGTTTGCAAGAATATAGTGGTGACATAATTAGTAGTTTTCAATTAGAAGGAACGGAATTACAGTTAATTGATCGTCATGGTTCGGTTATACAATCTTCAAGTGGTGAAAAGGTAGAAGGTAAAGTGAATATCCCACAATCTTTATTGGAAGGTGAAATGTATAATCAAGTTACTACTACGAAAGATAATGAAAAACAACTAGAAGTGCTGAGCCCACTTATACATCAAGGACAAACTATCGGTGTTTTAAAATATACGACAGTATTAACACATGTGAATGCAAAGATTATTGAAATCATTATGTTTACTATTTCCGTAGGTATTGTTATTTCAGGTATTGTCTTCTTAATAAGCAGACGCTTGGCAAATTCATTTGTGAAGCCAATTGAATCTATCATTCAAGCTTCTTCACAAATCGCAGAAGGAACACTGAAAAATAAAATTAAAGAAGATTATCCTGGTGAATTAGGTGAATTAGCACATAGTTTAAACTATATGTCTGATAAAATAGAAAAAGCAGAACAGGTGAAAAATGAATTTATTGCTTCTATATCTCATGAAATACGGACACCTTTAACGGGAATTAAAGGTTGGAGTGAGACGTTAAAAACAGTCGATCATTTAACGGA
Organism: Bacillus cereus group sp. BfR-BA-01383; assembly: GCF_022663495.1. Lineage (NCBI taxonomy): Bacteria > Bacillati > Bacillota > Bacilli > Caryophanales > Bacillaceae > Bacillus > Bacillus cereus group sp. BfR-BA-01383. The sequence continues at coordinate 44,439 of NZ_JAKUFP010000015.1, read as the reverse complement.
CGAAGAAATAAAGCAAGGTATGGGAATTATTTCAGGTGAAACAGACCGATTGATTCATTTAGTAGAAGAATTACTAGATTTTTCAAGATTACAATCAAATCATTTTAATTTATATAAACAAAAGGTGCAATTATACAATATACTAGAGGAGACGATTTGGCAATTAACTCCTAAAGCTGAAAAGAAGCAAATGCAATTCATCAATAATATAGAACGAATTGAATTGATGGGAGATCGAAATAGGCTAAAGCAAGTTTTCTTAAATATCGTTGAAAATGCAATTAAATATTCTCATGAAAATGGTACAGTATACATTGAAGCGACTAAAAATGAAGGACAAGCAGTAATAAAGGTGAAAGACGAAGGAATTGGAATTGCTAAAGAGCATTTACCATATATAGAACAGTCGTTTTACCAGATTAATAATCATGCTGCAGGTGCAGGTCTTGGTTTAGCTATCGTAAAAAAAATGGTGGAGCTTCATAGAGGTACGCTTAGTATCGTAAGTAAAGAAGGAATAGGAACAACAATTTTGATAAAACTCCCATTATAATACATATAAAGTCTGTTTATATAGTGAAATAAAATAAATAAATGTATAATTATATTGGGTGATTTGTATATAAGATTAATAGGGAGAGGGATTTGATAGAATGGAAAAAGCTTTTAATATTAAACGAGTAGTAGTCGTTTTAATAGCGATTGCAGCAGTAGCTATTGGGTATTTTATGTTTCAATCAATTACTTCACCAGCAAAGGCTGTTGCGAAACAAGAAAATGTAGTACAGCTTGCAAGTGAACAACCGAAAGTTGAAATGAATAAAACGGCACCGAGTCGTTTTAATGGGAAAGAAAGAAAAGTTGCTTATCTTACATTTGATGATGGGCCTGGAAAATATACGGCTGAATTATTAAATATGTTAAAACAGCATGATGCGAAGGCGACATTCTTTTTAATTGGAGCGAATGTAAAGGCGTTTCCGGATTTAGTGAAACGTGAAAATTCAGAGGGGCATTATGTGGGCATGCATAGTATGACACATAGTTTTGCAAAGTTATATAAAAATGGCGAGTATGTAAATGAGATGAAAGAAGATCAAAGTTTAATCGCTAATATTATTGGGAAATCACCTAAATTAACACGTCCACCATATGGTTCAATGCCTGGATTAAATGAAGGTCTTCGAAATAAAGTGGTTGAGGACGGTTTTAAAGTATGGGATTGGACAATTGATTCATTAGACTGGAAATATAATAAAATGCCAGTTGATGCAGCGGCAGCACAAATTGCTCAAAACGTATTAGCTGGTGCAACAAAACCACAGGAAGTAATATTAATGCATGACATTCACCCACAATCAGTCGCTGCTGTGCCAGCAATTTTAAAAGGGTTAACAGAAAAGGGTTATGAGTTTGAAGCTTATCATGAAGAGAGTCACTTCCCAGTGAACTTCTGGCATGATAACCGTATGTAATGGAGGAATGGACGTTGAAGTATGGAAAAGTAGCAGTAGTTGGAGCATTATCAGTAGGCTTATTAGCAGGTTGTTTCGGTGAAAAGCCAGAAGAAAATTTATATACCGCTTTTGAAACAGCAGCGACACAAGAAAAGACTTTAGTGGATGAAGCGAAAAAATTAGAGGATTTGGAAAAACAAGGTCAAGAACTATATTCTCAAATTTTACAAGAAGGTAAAGATCATAATGAAGCGGTTATGAAGAAGATAGAGCAAGCTACTGCAAATGTAGATGATCGTGAAAAAGCATTGAAAAATGAGAAAGAAATGCTAGAAAAAGCTCAGAAGGAAACGAAATCTGTTCAAAGTAACATAGAGAAGCTTGAAGATAAAAAGCTACAAAAGCAAGCGAAAGCAGTAGAAGAGTCGTATAAAAATCGTTATGATGCATTCCAAAAGATGAATGAAAATTATACGAAGGCGTTAGCGACTGAAAAAGAACTGTATGAAAAATTAAAGGTAAAAGAAACGAAATTAAAAGAGATTGGTGAAAAAGTTAAAGCTGTTAATGAATTAAATGTGGAAGCACAAAAGTCGAAAGAGCAATTTAACAATTATACAAAAGAGTATAATGACAACAAATTAGCATTTTACAAAGATGCACAGATTAAGATTAAAGAGCAAAAATAAAAAAAGATTTTAATCGAAATAAAAAGCCGGAAAAACATCGTCAAAAGTGTTTTTGCGGTTTTTTGTGTTAAATGAATAGAAAAGACTAGAATTGATATCATAAAAGAGTTATAGTGAATTATTCTAAAGGAAACATTGTAAAGTAAGGAGAATGAAGGATGTCATATGAATTTTTACTCAAATTAGGTTTAGCACTCTTTTTAGGATTATTCATCGGAATAGATAGGCAGCTAAAGAATAAACCACTTGGTGTGAAAACAAGTATGGTTATTTCTGTGGCAAGTTGTTTAATTACGATAGTTTCAATTGAATCAGTGCATGTATACTCTGTTCCAGGACATACAAACATGGATCCAATGCGTCTTGCTGCTCAAATTGTAAGTGGGATTGGTTTTCTAGGGGCAGGTGTTATTTTACGAAGAAGTAATGATGTTATTTCTGGATTAACGACAGCCTCTATGGTGTGGGCTGCTTCAGCTTTAGGTATTGCAATTGGAGCAGGATTTTATATACAAGCGACGGTTGCTATGATTTTAATTATTTTAGCGATTAACGTACTTCCTCATCTTGTGAAAATTGCAGGCCCGTATTCATTAAGACAAAAGGACTTATCTATAAAAATTACTGTAAAAGAGCATCAAGAGTTAGATGGTATATTTAAGCAGATTAAAAAATTAGGTATGCATGTGAAACGAGTGAAAATTAAAGACATTGATAGTGGAGCGTTTCAGCAATTGGAGATGGTTATTTTAGTTCCAGAAGATTTATATACAACGGAGTTATATAGTTCTCTAAAAGAGATTGATCGTGTTGTCTCAGTTGAAGTTGAAAGTAGATAATTGTAAAAAAAGAGTGAAGGAAATTCACTCTTTTTTATTTGGATTTTTAAGGGAATAACTTGATATAATGATGAATAAACAAGGGAGAGAAATGATGGAAATACATATTAGAAGAGCGATAAAAGAGGATATACCAGGTATAGCAAAGGTACATGTTTATAGCTGGAAAACAACGTATAAAGGGATATTGGCTGACGAAATTTTAGGAAGTATAACATATGAACAACGAGAAAAACAATGGAAAAACATTTTTCAAAAAGAAGGTGATCACCAATATAGATTTGTAGCAGAGACGTTAAATGGAGAAATAGTTGGATTCATCGATGGAGGTATAGAAAGAACTGGTGCATATAATTGTGATGGGGAATTATATGCGATATACCTTTTACAACAGTATCAAGGGATGAAAATAGGACAAAAGTTATTTCAAGCGTTACTATCGGAATGTATAAAACATGATATACAATCTCTTTTAGTTTGGGTCGTTACAAATAATCCTTCTAAAAAGTTTTATGAAAAATTTAATCCTGAAAAAATTGATACGAAATTTTTAGAGAGATTAGAAGTAGAAGAAACAGCGTATTGTTGGAGAAATATAAATAATATTGTTATGTAAACTCATTATTGAAAAGAGGTATACCAAAAAAGGTATACCTCTTTTGTTTCACTATTTTTAATGAATTAATAATGAAAAATAGTAAGTATGTAGTTTGAAAGTGAGAATTTTTCTTGTGTATTTTTAATTAGATTAAATAAAAGATAGAAAAAAGAAATATTTATTTAGATTAAAAAAATTCTGAAAGAACTATTGAATTGATAATGATAATCATTTAGAATCTTAATTGATAACGATATTCATTTATCGATTGTGATATGAAATTCCGATAGCGTTCATATAAAGAGGAGGCAAAGTATGCAGCGTGCGAAACAAATCGCGGAACATGCAACAATACAAAGTTTTTTAAATTGTTATTTAAGAGAAACAGGGAGTGGAGAATGGATTACAGAGGATAAAAGGATAGAGGATATTTTCTACCATTCATTTCAAAGAGATACTTGCTCTACTTATTTATGCTGTCGGCTATCGGCACAGAACGTTACTTTGTATGGAGAGGTTATATATAAATCTCCAACAGATCGTCATTTGTTTGGAGAACAGTTTTATTATCAAATGGGAGAAAGTAAAACGGTTATAAAAGCAGATTACGTTACAGTTATTACATTTTTAATAAAAGAAATGTCTATCAACTATGGAGAAGGGACGAATCCAGCTGAACTTATGCTTCGAGTCATTCGTAGTTGTCAAAATATTGAGGAATTTACGAAAGAGAGAACAGAAGATACATCTGTATTATATGGTTTCCATACAACTTTTATAGAAGCGGAGCAGTCATTATTATTTGGGCATTTAACTCATCCAACCCCAAAGAGTAGACAAGGTATTTTGGAATGGAAAAGCGCAATGTATTCTCCAGAATTAAAAGGAGAATGTCAGCTTCATTATTTTCGGGCAAATAAAAGTATAGTAAAAGAAAAATCATTATTATTAGATTCCACTACAACGATTATAAAAGAAGAATTAAATAATGATGAGATGGTGAGTAAGGAATTTAAATTGAAGTATTGTAAGGAAGATGAATATTCATTAATTCCGATTCATCCGCTTCAAGCAGAATGGCTATTACACCAACCTTACGTACAAGATTGGATAGATCAAGAATTGCTTGAGTATGTTGGTCCTGTAGGTAAGTATTATATGGCAACATCATCACTTAGGACACTATATCATCCCCGTTCAAAATATATGCTTAAGTTTTCATTTCCAGTGAAAGTAACAAATTCAATGCGAATTAATAAGTTGAAGGAACTAGAGAGTGGCCTCGAAGGGAAGGAAATGTTAAATACGGCAATTGGTGAAGTACGAGAAAGGTTTCCAGGCTTTGATTTTATTTGTGACCCAGCCTTTATTACATTAAATTATGGAACACAAGAATCTGGATTTGAAGTGATTATACGAGAGAATCCTTTTTATAGTGAACAAGCAAATGATGTTACTTTAATAGCTGGACTAGTTCAAGATGCTATACCTGGAGAACGTACGCGCTTATCAAACATTATTCATCGACTAGCAGATTTGGAAAGTAGAAGCTGTGAAGAAGTAAGTTTAGAGTGGTTTAGACGATATATAAATATTTCTTTAAAACCGATGGTATGGATGTATTTACAGTATGGTGTTGCATTAGAAGCTCATCAGCAAAATAGTGTTGTTCAGCTGAAGGATGGTTATCCAGTAAAATATTATTTCCGTGATAATCAAGGGTTTTATTTCTGCAATTCAATGAAAGAGATGCTTAATAATGAGTTGGCTGGTATGGGAGAACGTACTGGGAATTTATATGACGATTATATTGTAGATGAAAGATTTCGTTACTATTTAATTTTTAATCATATGTTTGGACTCATTAATGGCTTTGGTACAGCAGGGTTAATTAAGGAGGAAATTCTTCTCTCTGAATTAAGATCTGTACTTGAATCATTCCTTCCATATAACCGTGAACCTTCTACATTTTTAAAAGAATTGTTGGAAGAGGATAAATTGGCATGTAAAGCGAATTTGCTAACGAGATTTTTCGATGTCGATGAATTAACGAATCCGTTAGAACAAGCAATTTATGTACAAGTAGATAATCCACTTGTAAGAGAAGTGGCAGTTCGTTCATAAGTAACGATAAAATTTCACGTAATACAAATAATGGAATTTGGTGTTTCGTCATAAAGTGGAGGGATTTATGAGCATGGACATGTATCACACGAAAATATTGAGGGCACTCGAATCAGAAGATTACATTTCAGTGCGAAGAAGAGTGTTACGTCAATTAGTAGAATCGTTAATTTATGAGGGGATTATAACGCCAGTTCGTGTAGAGAAGGAAGAAAAAATTCTGTTTATTATACAAGGACTTGATGAAGAAAACAAAAGTGTTTCGTACCAATGCTATGGAAGAGAACGAGTGACATTCGGACGCATTTCTTTAGACTCATTAATAGTAAGAGTCCAAGATGAACAACAAGAAATACAATCTGTGTCGCAATTTTTGGAAGAAGTTTTTCGAGTTGTTAACGTGGAACGAACTAAATTAGATTCTTTTATTTACGAATTAGAACAAACGATATTTAAAGACACGATTGCACAATATGAGAGAAATAATAAGGAAGAATACACTCGAAAATCTTACGATGAGTTTGAAAGTCATTTAATAGATGGCCATCCCTATCATCCTAGCTATAAAGCACGTATTGGCTTTCAATATCGTGATAATTTTCAATTCGGATATGAGTTTATGCAACCAATGAAACTCATATGGATTGCAGCTCATAAAAAATACACAAGTGTAGGTTATGAGAATGAAGTAATTTATGACAAAATTTTAATAGAGGAGATTGGCGAGCGTAAATTAGAAGAGTTTATGGAACGAATTCACAGTGCGGGATGTAATCCAAAACAGTACGTGTTTATACCTGTTCATCCTTGGCAGTGGGAGAATTTCATCATTCCGAATTATGCTGATCATATACAGGATAAATGTATTATTTATTTAGGAAAATCAGAAGATGATTATTGTGCACAACAATCTATGAGGACATTAAGAAATGTTACGAATCTAAAGAAACCATATGTGAAGTTATCGCTGAATATACTTAACACTTCAACACTCCGTACGTTGAAACCATATTCTGTTGTGAGTGCACCAGCTATATCGAATTGGTTAAATGATGTCGTAAGTCATGATCCATATTTAAGAGATGAATCGCGCATGATTTTGTTAAATGAGTTCTCGAGTGTAACGTATGATACGCATAAGAAATCTGTATATGGTTCATTAGGATGTATTTGGCGTGAAAGTGTTCATAAGTATTTAGATACAAAAGAGGATGCAGTTCCTTTTAACGGCTTATATGCAAAAGGGAAAGATGGGACACCAATTATTGATGCGTGGTTAACAAAATATGGAATAGAAAATTGGCTGCAATTACTCATTCAAAAAGCGATAATACCGGTTTTACATCTTGTTGTAGAGCATGGGATTGCACTAGAATCACACGGTCAAAATATGATTTTAGTTCATAAAGAAGGGGTCCCTGTCCGTATTGCATTAAAGGACTTTCATGAAGGAATTGAATTTTATCGTCCATTCTTAAAAGAAATTGAAAAATGTCCTGATTTTACTAAAATGCATAAAACGTATGTGAATGGAAAAATGAATGATTTCTTTGAAATGGATCGCATCGAATGTTTGCAAGAGATGGTATTAGATGCACTTTTCTTATTTAATTTAGGAGAATTAGCTTTCGTACTTGCAGATGAATATGAATGGAACGAAGACCGTTTTTGGATGATGGTTGTCGAAGAAATTGAAAACCATCTAAGAAAATATCCACATTTAAAAGATAGATTTGAAAACATTCAATTATACACTCCTACATTCTATGCCGAGCAATTAACGAAGCGTCGATTATATTTGGATGTGGAATCACTTGTTCATGAAGTTCCAAATCCATTGTATAGAGCAAAGCAACTTACAATACAAAAATCAGTTGTTACAGGGGGAAATTATGCTAATCGTTAATAAACAGGAGTATAGCAAAAGTGATTTTGAATCGAGAGTACAAGTTTACGAGGAAATGGAACAATTTCAAGAAGCAAAGGGACATAGATTTGCACTTTGTCTGAAAGATCCATTTGATATTATTACACTTGTACGTTTCTTAAAAGAAAAGCAATCGTCTGTACTGCTTATACATGAAGATACGCCAAAAGATACGGCTATTGAAATGGCAAGACGTGCAAATTGTATGGGGCTTTTATATGGGGAATGTAGCGACTTCACAAAATTAGAAGTAGTGAAAACATTATTAGAAGAGCCCTCTTTATTACAATATAGCTCAGGAACCACGGGAGAACCGAAACTGATTCGTAGAGCATGGACGGAAGTTGATACAGAAATTACTGTTTATAATGAAGCTTTAAATTGTGAAGTAGATGAAGTGCCAATCGTTATGGCTCCTGTTTCACATTCATACGGATTAATATGTGGTACGTTATCTGCAATTACGAGAGGTAGCAAGCCTATAATCATTACGAATAAAAACCCTAAATTCGCATTAAATATAGTTCGCAATACAGAAAAACATATCATATATGCAGTACCACTTATGCTACATATTATGGGAAGTTTTCCACTAGGAACATTTCAGTTTCATAAAATTATGACATCCGGATCACCTTTGCCAGAAGCGTTATTTTATAAACTAAAAGAAATGACAACGTATATGATGCAGCAATACGGTTGTTCTGAAGCTGGTTGTATTAGTATATGTCATGATATGAACAGTCATTTAGATTTAGGAAACCCATTACCTCATGCGAGTATAAGCATAGGTTCAAATGAAAATGCGCCTGAAGAAATCATAGTGAAAATGAACGAGAAGGAAATTTTCACGAAAGATTTAGGGTATAAATCTGAGCGCGGCCTTCATTTTATGGGACGCATGGATGATGTAATTAATGTTTCTGGATTAAAAGTCTTTCCTATAGAGGTAGAAGAAACGATGCTTCGATTAGAAGGCGTTCAAGAGGCAATTGTATATCGCGGGAAACATCCTGTGATGGGCGAAATTGTTAAAGCGAAAGTAATCTCTCATATTAATCCAATGCAAATAAGAGAATGGTGTATTCAGCACTTACCGTCTTATAAAGTTCCGCATGAAATTGAAAGTGTAACTGAAATTCCGAAAAATAAAACTGGAAAAGTAAGTAGAAAGTTACTAGAGATGGGAGAGGTTACAGTATGAGACGTGAAACGTTAAAGAATGCAGTGTTGAAAATTATGGCAGGGAAAATGGAACTGAAAAATGTAACGCATTTAGAAGAAACGATGCGATTAAATCAAGATTTATATATAGATTCGGTAATGATGTTACAGCTCATCGTATATATAGAAATGGATTTGAAGTTATGTGTCCCAGAGGATGAGGTAGATCCTAAGGTGTTTCTTACTGTAGGATCTTTGCTTGATTTCATGGAGGAGTTACAGCCGTTACAAGAAGTAAATGTGAATAACTAACATTTAGGAAAGTGGATGAGAGTATGACTTCAATTAAAGTTCACTGTTTAGTGAGTTGTTTTTGTGAAATTATTAAAAGGCGTAGCGATATAGATTTTCGTCCATTTTATTTTGGATTATGGGATGGAGATTTTGATATAACAGAAAGCGGAATTATTTCGTATCACTCTGAAAATATTAACCATGATAATTACTTACTTTGGTTTGAAAAATTGTATGGTATTAAAGTGAACGAATGGTATGATCATGCAAAAGATAAAGATAGCAATGTAGAAACATTTTTAGAATTAGTAGAAAATAAACCGGAAAATCGTTACGTAATTGTAATGGTTGATATGTCTCTATTACCAGAGAGGGAAAATAAATTTCATCAAAAACCGTTTCCACATTATTTAATGATATCGAAGACAGAGAAAGAAGAAGAATGGTTCATGTTAGATCCTGATTTTCGTTGGGAAGGGAATATGGAAAGAGAAAAAGTGCTTCATTCTGTTCAAGACAACCCATTTGGTGGAGGGTATTACATTGATATTGAAGGAGTTCAGGAACCAACAAAAGAGATGGTAGCTAGTTATTTCGCAGAAACATTCAAAAAACATGATAATGAACTGACTATGGAATTGAAAAATTTAATTATAAAAATGGCAAACGAGGAAGATGGGTATTCAGTTTCTAGGCTTGTAGCGGCAGTAAAACAAATACCAGTACTCGCAATTCGTAAATATAGTTATGAACATGCCTTTGCGTATTTCCGCGAAACGTTACAATATTCAGAGCAAGAGTTTGATTATTGGTGTGATCGGGTGGAAGATATTGTACAAGGATTTACAAATGTACAGTATCGTGCATTTAAAATGGCGATGACGAACAATAAAGATATGTTATTATCAATTGTTAAAAAGTTAGATGAAATGAATACAATGGAACTGCAAATTAAGGATGAATTAGAGAGACAGTTTCTGTCATGGAAAGATATGCAGACAAATCAGTCTGTCATAACTCTTTAAAAAGTTAACTGAATTTAAGATAAGGGAGTTTAAACCTATGAAATATTCGCTATGTACCATTTCATTTCGCCATCAATTAATTTCATTTACTGATATTGTTCAATTTGCATACGAAAACGGTTTTGAAGGGATTGAATTGTGGGGGACTCATGCACAAAATTTGTATATGCAAGAGCGTGAAACGACAGAACGAGAATTGGCTTTTTTAAAGGATAAAAATTTAGAAATTACGATGATTAGTGATTACTTAGACATATCCTTATCAGCAAATTTTGAAAAAACGATAGAGAAGTGTGAACAACTGATAACGCTAGCGAATTGGTTCCATACAAACAAAATACGTACGTTTGCTGGACAAAAAGGGAGTGAAGACCTCTCGGAGCAAGAGAGGAAAGAGTATGTGAAGCGAATTCGCAAGATTTGTGATTTATTTACGCAGCACAATATGTATGTACTTTTAGAAACACATCCAAATACGTTAACGGATACGTTGCCTTCTACTATCGGATTATTAGAAGAGGTAAATCATCCGAATTTGAAAATAAACCTTGATTTTCTTCATATATGGGAGTCTGGTGCAGATCCAATAGACAGTTTCCACCGATTAAGGCCGTGGATACAACATTATCATTTTAAGAATATATCGTCAGCAGATTATTTACATGTGTTTGAACCTAATAATGTATATGCAGCAGCAGGAAGCCGGATTGGTATGGTCCCATTATTTGAAGGTGTCGTAAATTATGATGAGATTATTCAGGAAGTGAGAGATACTGACCATTTCGCTTCACTCGAATGGTTTGGACATAACGCGAAAGAGATATTAAGAGAAGAAATGAAAGTATTAACAAATAGAAATTTGGTAGTAGTAACTTCTTAAAATGAAATGATGTAAGAGTCTCGTTTAGAGACTCTTTTTTTATGATGAAAAATAACCAAAAATTACCATGTATTTAATTTCAAATTTAACACAATTTATATATAAATAAGGAGGTGATCGGTAATGGCTAGAAATCGTAACGCTAATCAATTGGCATCACATGGAGCACAAGCAGCTCTAGATCAAATGAAATATGAAATTGCACAAGAGTTCGGTGTACAACTTGGAGCTGATACTTCTTCACGTGCAAACGGTTCTGTAGGCGGTGAAATCACAAAACGTCTTGTAGCGATGGCAGAACAACAGCTTGGTGGCGGATATACTCGCTAAATGTAGAAGGTTATAGGAGAAAGGAAGGATCCTTCCTTTCTTTTTTATTTTCAATTAATTGGTATGGATATATAACGAACTGGATTCAAAGAATAGAAATAACGCTATATTTTAACCTATTTCTTTTGTTGTGAATGGGAAGGTAGTGACGATGTAATAGCCCTGGTGGAATGAACATTACGTTCCAGCAGGGCTATTATATGGTAAGAAATATATGATGAAAGGTTCAGAAATCAACATGTTAAAAAAAGAAAACTGTTGTTTGATTGCGCTTGCATCAGTTCCACTTGTTATGACATTAGGGAATTCAATGCTCATTCCAATCCTGCCGACTATTGAAAAGAAATTACATATTTCATCGTTTCAAGTATCCATGATTATAACAATTTATTCTATCGTTGCAATTTTGCTCATTCCGATTGCTGGTTATTTATCAGATAGATGGGGACGAAAGATGGTAATGGTTCCAAGTTTACTGATTGCAGCTATCGGAGGAGCGGTAACTGGTTGGGTGTCATGGAAAGTTGATAATCCCTACACTTGGATACTTATAGGTAGAGCAATTCAAGGTATTGGGGCTGCTGGTGCTATGCCAGTTGTCATACCATGTGTAGGTGATTTATACAAGGATGAAAAACAGGTTAGTGCAGGCTTAGGAATCATTGAGACGTCAAATACATTTGGAAAAGTATTGAGTCCCATATTGGGATCAGCTCTAGCTGCCATTGTATGGTTCTTACCATTTTGGGCAATTCCAGTTTTATGTGTAATATCGATTGTTTTATTATTGGTATTAGTAAAGGCGAAGAAACAAGAAGGAGAATTACCACCACTAAAAGAATTTATTCAATCTATTATCTCTACGTTTCGAGAAAAGGGAAGATGGTTAATTGCCATTTTTGTACTAGGTGCAATTATTATGCTTATTTTATTCGGAATTCTCTTTTATTTGTCTACTATACTGGAGTCAAAGTATGACATTCATGGTATTTGGAAAGGATGTGTACTTGCTATTCCTTTGCTTGTACTATCACTTAGTTCATATATGGCTGGTAAAAAGATTGGAGATAATCAAAATGTTATGAAGAAGTGTATTTATATTGGTTTTTTACTTGCAGCTGCATCAGTCGTAATACCTTTATTTATAAAAGGAATCTATTTACTACTTCTTTGTCTCGTTATTATGGGAATAGGAATTGGGATGGCACTCCCGTGTTTAGATGCCCTAATTACACAAGGGATTGAAAAGGAGCAGAGGGGAACAGTTACGTCATTTTATAGTTCAATGCGATTTATTGGTGTAGCAGCTGGACCACCCCTATATTCTTTTTTTATGAAAGGGACGGATCATGAAGTGTTTTATTTAACGAGTGTTTTCGCTGTTATTGGTGCTGTTATAGCAATGATTTGGATTAAACCAGCAAAGGATACAAAGATGGTAAAACAGAACACGGAACCGACTTCATAATTACAAAGAGAACTGCATGATGTGTAATTAGCATGCGGTTCTCTGTATTTATTTAAAAAATAACTTGTTTTAACATATAAAGCGCGACTCCCCAAATGATGAGTCCTGAAAATTTATTTAATAATGCGATTGTTTTTCCAGTCGAGTCTAGCCTTTTTAAAAATTTCCCAGCTAAAGCTAAGCTAATAAACCAAATCCAAGAAACGATAATAGTGGCAGCTGTAAAAGCCCATTTTTCACTTCCTATGTATTGAATCGAATTTGTTCCAATTACACCGATCGTATCTAAAATTGCATGTGGATTTAATAACGAGACCGATGCAGCGAAAAGTATTTGTTTTTTTAACGGCATACTTTTTTCTTGTTTTACATCATTGGAAGGGTTACTTCTCCAAATAACCCAGCCCATATATATGAGAAAGAAAAATCCAATCATATATAACGCGTTAGTTAGCCAAGAAAAAGTAAGGAGTACAAGGGAGACACCCTGCACTGCAATTAATATTAGTAACGTATCACATATAGAGGCAGTTAATACTACGGGGGCTGCCCTCCAAACATTTGGCTGACTCGCACCTTGGTTAAAAACGAAAACATTTTGGACACCTAATGGAATGATAAGACCGAATGCAAGGATGACACCATGAATAATCGCTTCACTCATCATATTACCTCCTACTTAAATTTATTATGATAGTGTATATTGTATAGAAGAAATGAAAATTTGTATCCATCCATATGGTTGGGGAGGTTACCAACCAAAAAGAATGTAAGGTGATATGATGGAAAGATTAGTTTGGAAACCAAGTATGTCTCTACCGACTCCTTTGTATAAACAAATAGAAATGTATATTAAAGAAAGAATTGTTAATGGAGAATGGACCGTTGGAACAAAATTACCTTCACAAAGGGATTTGGCTCATACATTTGGTGTGAATCGAAGCACAATTGTAATGGCTTTCGATGAATTAGTGGCAAAAGGATATATTGAAGGAAATGGCCGGAAGGGAACGTTTGTTGTAAATAATAATGAGAATACTTCAACATACGCCCCGCCTCCTAATTGGCAGTCTTATGTAGAAACAGGACTTCATTATCCGAACCTTCCTGCTATTCAAGAGATTAATCAAGCTGAATTTTATCCAAATGTGATTCGTTTAGGAACAGGAGAGCTCGCGCCAAGTCTTTTACCTGAAAAAAAGATGAAAGTAATAATGAATAAGCTTTTAAAATCAAACGTGACACTGGGGTATGAAGAGCCGAAAGGAAATCTTTATTTAAGGAAGAAAATTGTGGACTATTTAAAAGGGCATGGTGTATATGTATCTCCTGACTCTATTTTAATTGTTTCAGGGGCAATTCAAGCACTGCAACTTATTTCTATGGGGCTGCTTCCGAAAGGGGCATCAATCTTATTAGAAAAACCATCATATTTATATTCGCTTAATGTTTTTCAATCAGCAGGAATGCGTTTAATCGGAATGCCAATGGATGAGAGTGGGCTAAATGCATCATATATTGCGAAATATAAGAAGCAATTTAATGCATCTATTTTATATACAATTCCGTCTTTTCATAATCCGACGAACTTTACTATGAATGAGAAGAAACGAAAAGAAGTGATGGAAATATGTAATGAAATTGGATTGCCTATTATAGAAGACGCAGTGTATCAAGACTTATGGATCGATGCACCCATTTCAAAGCCTTTAAAAGCATATGATAAAAACGGGATCGTACTACATATCGGAAGTATGTCTAAAGTAATTAGTCCAGGTTTAAGAATTGGATGGATTGTTGGATCTGAACCAGTGATTCAAAGATTGGCAGATATAAAAATGCAAACAGATTATGGCTCGAGTTCTATATCTCAGCAAATTGCGGCAGAGTGGTTTACAAATGGATTGTATGAGGAACATTTACAGTTTGTAAGAAGTGAGCTTAAAAAACGTAGGGACTTTATGGTAAGTATGTTAAAGAAGTATTGTAGTGGCATTGCAACTTGGCATGAGCCAGCAGGAAGCTTTTACATTTGGCTACATATAAATCTACCAATTTCGAATCGTAGTTTATTTGACAAAGCTTTGCAAGAAAAGATTTTATTAAATCCGGGTACTTTGTATGATAGAAGTGCAAACCAATTTTTGCGCCTTTCTTATTCATATGCAACTGTAGAAGAAATTGAAGTTGGAATAAAAAAAGTCGCGCAATTAATTAAAGGGTAAAAGGAGAAAACCATGAAACAATATGTGATTTGCCAAATGATTGATGGGGATAAATATTTAGCTGCTTATGCGGAGACAAAGCAGGAAGCGATTGAAAAGGCAGAATTGCTAGGGTTAAGAACTGGAAATCGTTACATAGTAATTACCGCAGAAGAAGCAGAAGGGTTAACTTATCCTTAAATAATGGGAAAGTACATACGAAGTAAATAAGCCTAATAATATACTAGATTATTAGGCTTATTTACTATTAAAGTGTGATAGGGAAAATAATATAATTATGAGTCAAGTTGACGGAAATACCGATTTTTTTTGCGATCCTGATTTCCGTCTCTATATTCATCAATATATTGTCTGAAGTTCCAAGATTCTAAAAACTTATTAGCAGCATTATAACCGGAATTGTAAAGCCATTCTTTTTCTTCTTTTGTTAACTCAAAATTTGTACTTGTAATAGCTCCTGTTGGAATTGTGATTGTTCTTGCTTTTGATTCCTTATCTAAATGACGTAAATCATGAGCTTGCATCATTGTTTTAAATAGACCTTTGAACATGGAAATAGGTTCTTTATAATGTGCAGGATCAGCTTGAATTTCATCTTTTACAAAATGAAATCCGAAAGTTGGCCAGCGGGGAGAGGTAGGTGAGTCGAAAATCCAAATTGGATAATTGCTTAAAATGCCTCCATCTACCATATAACAAGGTTGCTTCCATTTTGGAGTTCTCCATTTTACTGGTTCAAAGAAGTAAGGGATTGTACTACTCATTCTTACAGCTTTAGCGATAGAGAAGCGATAATTTAAAAATCCGTAGCTTGGTAAGTCATCTGGAAAGACAACCATTTTACCGTTGCTTATATCCGAAGCGATAATTTTAAGTTTGTTTAGATCAGGTAAATCTGTAAATAAATGAACTCCTTTTTTTCGAAGTAATTCTTCGAGCCATTCTTCTAAAAATACATTAGAATAAATACCTAGAGTAGACCAAGCGCTTAGTCCTTTTCCAATAAACGGAATTCTGTCAATGAAAGTTTTTTTCGTAAATTTGTTATAATCAATATCAGTTATAATGGTTTTTAACTCTGAACAAGAATAGCCTGCAGCTACAAGCGCTGCGATAATTGCACCAGCTGATGTCCCTGCTACGCGCTCCCATTCATAACCTTTTTCAGCTAACGCGCAAATTGCCCCTACATGTGCAATTCCGCGTACACCGCCTCCTTCAAAAACACCATCAATCTTCATTAAACATACTTCCTTTCGAATGAAAAAATTGAAAATGGCAAAAAAGCACGTATTATACGTGCTTTTTTACAATAGTTTTTAAATTTACTAGCAGCCTACAAAGCCGCCCCAACAGCTAGCTCCGATGATGATTAGAAGGATAAATAAAACGATTAATAAAGCGAAACCTCCATAACCACATCCACCACAACTACCGCCGTAACCGTAACCGCCGTAACCGCCGCAACTATATCCGTAACCCATGTGGAATTCCTCCTTAAATTAAAAATGAAAATGAACGAGGGGAAAATGTACTGGAAGAAATAATGAACTATCGTGTTTGTAGGAACAATGTATACTATGCTTTTTTAAACTTGTTCGCGTATGAAGGATGAGCCCGTTTTTTGAAGACTTGTTGGTTTTACGATGAATGGAGTATAATCTTTGTGCTATGATACAAATAAGTATAGAAATGTAAGGAGAATTTATGGAAAAGAAAATTGAAGTATTAATTGATAAATATGGACTGACACATTTAAAAGAGGAACTTATTAATACTGTATTTCCTTGTATAAAAGTTGTGCCGAATCAGCAGGAAACAATAGCAATAGGTAGTTCGAAAATGGGGGGAGTTCCTGATTTACCGGATTCATTTGAATATCCAATGTATAAAGGAAATCCGTTACATTTTATCGCGCAATTTAATTTAAGTGATTTGCAAAACGTTGGTATGGATCACAATCTTCCTAAGACAGGAATGTTATATTTCTTTAGTATTGAAAATTACTTTGAAGAAGATGTGAATCCACTTCAAGCTGGGCGTGTACTTTATTATGATATACCTGTAGAGCAATTACGAAGAGCTGATGAAATACAAGCGAAATATATCCAATGCGCAATTACTTTTGAACTGACTTATAAATTACCAGAGCTTTTCATTGAAGATGAGGCAGATTCAGATCGTTTCTTGCAATTACTTGAAGAGCTAATTCCAGACAACTACGATAATCACCAAATGTTTGGGGAGCCATTCTCTGTACAAGAAGAAGTATTACATGAAACAGGAGACTATATGGGGATAGACCCACAACAAATGACACTGTTATTCCAAATTGATTCAGATCATAAAAATTGTAATATGGTTTGGGGAGAGTTAGGCATGCTATATTTCTGTATTGGAAATGAAGACTTAAAAAATCGACATTTTGAAAATACATGCTGTGTATTACAAACTTGCTAATGAGAAAGGTTGTTCTTTTAAAAAGAACAACCTTTTTCGTGTGAATTAATTAATATGCATAATCTCATATGACCTATTTTAAAAAGTATTGTATACTCTGAAACTATACGATGCTTTTTCGTATAGTTATAGAATGTAAGGAGTGACAAGATGGGAAAGACAAGTAAGTATGTGGCAGCTGCCGCACTTTGTTCAACAATTGTAATGGGTGGCTTACACGCGTCGTCTGTATCTTATGCGGTAACTACATCGACTGCAGTGACTACACAATCAGATGCTAAGCAGTTAGAAGGTTTTCGCAAAGAATTAAAAAAACATATTGATAATCGAGATGAAAATATTACAATCGTATATAAAACAAAAGATAGAAATGCTAGAGATGTTATGGACCAATTATACAAAGAATATAATAAAATTGTAGATGCTGATGAGTATGTGAAATATAATGTAGAGTCTACTAAATATTCTATAAAAGGGAGGCCTGGGAATTATACATTTACATTACAAGTGAAATATCGTGAATCAAAAGAACAAACACAGTATGTAAAGTCTCAGGCGAAATCAATTGTAAATTCTATCATTAAACAAGGCATGGATGAACATGAAAAAGTGAAAGCTATTCATGATTATGTTGTGAAACATGTATCCTATGATACTTCTTATCAAGCATATACAGCGTATGAAGCGTTAGCGAATCGTTCTGCCGTTTGCCAAGGATATACATTGTTAACATATCAATTACTAAAAGAAGCAGGTATTCAAAATCATATTGTAACAGGTACAGGGAATGGACAAGCTCACGCATGGAATTTAGTGAACATTGATAACAAGTGGTACCACCTTGATACTACATTTGATGATCCAGTTCCTGATAAAGCTGGGCGCGTAACATATTCATACTTTAATATGTCTGACGAGCAGTTAAGTAAAGATCATGAATGGGATCGTAGTAAATATCCAGCGGCAACTACAAGTTACTTTGGTGAATTAACAAACAAAATAAAAGCTGGTAATTCCAAAACTGTTGTATATGAACAAATGCTAAAAGAAACGAATTTAAAGTATTTGTCTGCACAATATGGTGCGGAAAATTATAATGAATTTAAGAAAAAATTACAGCAACAATTCTCTTCCAAGCCAGAAAAAGTAGAAGTGCGATATAAGCAGTCAATGGACGGAACGATGCAAGATATAAAGAAAGTATTAAATGAAATCACTTGGCCAAAAGGTGCAAAGCGTGTATCTTATCAAGTTGCGCCATATAGTGCAATGACAGGTTATTCATTAGCGACAATTACATTTACGTATTAATTAATGGAAAAAGAGCATCTGTAAAAGATGCTCTTTTTATGTTTGTTCATTTTTCGAGAATATTCATAAAAATGTGATAAAATAAGAGGGAGGGGATGTGAAAGCTGAATGAACTTGTTCGAAAGTAATATATTTACATTGATATATACTTGTCTAGTAATCGGACTTATAGTTTTGTTCTTCATATCATTTACTTTGTTTATAAAAAGATTATTGCAAAACAGCGCTGCAAAAAAACAGCATGTTTTCAATATGAATCAGAAGCTAGATCGAATTATTGAATTGCTTGAAAAAGATAAGAAATAACAATAGAAGAAGTATGAAAAGGGGAAGAGGATGGCCAATTATATAAAAGAATTACGTGAAAAAGTAGGGCATGATTGTGTTTTCTTAAATTTTGCGGGTGGTTGTGTGTTGAATGAACATGGAGAAGTATTACTGCAAAAAAGAGGTGATTTTAACGCTTGGGGATTTCCTGGCGGTGCAATGGAAATCGGAGAATCTGCCGCAGAAACTGCGATTCGAGAAATACAAGAAGAAACAGGTTATGATGTAGAAATAAATGAGCTTATCGGGGTGTATACAAAATATTTTCAAACATATCCAAATGGAGACAGAGCCCAGTCAATTGTGATATTCTTTTCATGCTCAATTGCCGGAGGAGAGAAAAAAGTAGACGGTGATGAAACGTTAGATTTGAAGTTTTTCCCGTTAGACGAAATGCCCCCATTGTTCAATAAACAACATGAAGATTGTTTGCAAGATTTACTAGAGAAAAGAGTAGGAGTATATCGCTAACACATAAAAAAGAAGCTAAATGAGTTTAGCTTCTTTTTTATGTTCTATTTCCACCAATCATCAAACATTGACGCTGGTACTTGTCTTTTATGTTCACTCACTGTGTATCGTTTCTCGATTTTTTCAGCAACGTCAGCTGGAACTGTTTTACCTTCTAAATAGTCATCTAATTGATCATATGTAATACCTAACTCTGTTTCGTCAGCTTGACCTGGTTTTTTATCTAATAAATCAGCTGTTGGCATTTTTAAGTAAAGTCGCTCGTCTGCACCTAATTCTTGTAATAGAGCACGTCCTTGGCGCTTCGTTAATCCTGTTAATGGTAATAGGTCTGCACCACCATCTCCGAATTTTGTAAAGAATCCTGTTACAGCTTCTGCAGCGTGATCCGTTCCGATAACAAGTAGACCGTTTTGTCCACCAATTGCATATTGTGTAACCATACGGATACGTGCTTTCACGTTACCCTTATTGAAATCAGTTAATGATTCACCTAATAAGTTTTCATATTGATTTGAAAAGGCATCAACTGTTGAAGCAATATCAAATGCAGTTGATTGATCAGCTTGAATAAATTGTAATGCTAATTGTGCATCATCTTCATCTTTTTGCACTTTGTAAGGAAGGCGAACAGCGATAAATGTTGCGTTACCACCTTCGTTACGAATTTCTTCAACTGCAAGCTGAGCTAAACGTCCCGCTAATGTAGAGTCTTGTCCGCCACTAATTCCAAGTACAAATCCTTTCGCACCTGTTTTTTTTACATAATCTTTTAAGAAATCAACGCGTTTACGAATTTCTACTTTCGCATCAATTACAGGCTGAACATGTAATGCTTTCATAATCTGTTCTTGTAATGTCATTATGTTTTCCTCCTATTCATATTAAAGCTGTAAAAAAATTTTATGTATATATTGGTACATACTTCTATCCTTTATTATTTCGCAAAACTAACGAATATACAATAGGATGCGTGTATGAATATGAATGTAGTCATTATAATGAAACTGCTTCGTTTAAGCAATTTTTTAAACCTTTCAATAATGTAAGGTTTTTGTCATTTGAATCGATGGAAGGTATTTCCGTACTTTACTACTATAAAAGCATAGTTAGTAGAAGGGCGGAGAAGTAATATGAACATTAGAGAACTAGCATATCGGAATGTAACGCGAAATAGACGGACATACTCAGCCTATTTTTTGAGTAGCGCATTTGCTATTATGGCCTTTTTTGTGTATTCATTTTTTGCGTTCCATCCAGCATTAAGTGCGGGAGAATTAGGACAGTACGTATTCGTAAGTATGTCTTTTGCACAGTCTATTATTTACTTATTTACATTCTTCTTTATTTTATATTCAATGGGAATGTTTTTAAAAACGAGAAAGCGTGAACTAGGAATTTTAATGATGCTAGGTATGACGAAATATCAATTAAAGCGTCTTATCTTCTTTGAAAATATTATGATTGGAATAGGAGCAATTATTTTCGGGATTCTTTCAGGTATGTTATTTTCAGGGATATTAATATTTGTAGCTCCGATGATATTGAAATTAGACATCTCCTTATCCTATTACATACCGATGAAAGCAATTGTTGTAACAAGCATTATGTTTTTCATATTATTTATGATCATTTCATTGTTTAGTGCAGGAATGGTTCGTAACAATAAAATTATGAAATTGTTTAGAGGATCAGCAGAGGCGAAACCAGAACCGAAGGCATCTATTATTTCTTCTATATTAGCAATAGTATTGCTTAGTGCTGGATATGCGGGAGCACTTCTGTCACATGGTGCAATGGTATTTGTAATGATGATTCCTGTTACAACGGTAGTCATTATTGGTACGCATTTGCTGTACAAGCAGTTAAGTGTCTTTATTATACGGTTATGTAAAAAAAGTAAACGTTTCTATTGGACACAGACTAATATTATTACGTTATCAGATTTAGCGTACCGTATGAGAGATAACGCAAGAATGTTCTTTATTGTAACGATTATTTCAACTGTAGCATTTTCAGCAATAGGTACATTGGTTGGCTTCGCATCAATGACGAAAGGAATTATGGAGAAGCCAATTGCGTTTCATTACCACTCTAAGCAAGGAAATAGTAACGAATCACAGCATATACAAACGATTGACGAAGGATTAAAGAAATATAATATAGCAGCTTCAAAAATAAATATTTCATCGAAGAAAACGGAGGAGCAGTCTTTAAGAAGCGCCATTTTTATAAAAGAATCGGATTATAAGGAATATGCAAAATTAACAGGAGAACCATTTAATACTGTATCAAATAAAGAGGCTTTATTTTTGTCAGTCGAAATACCAGGACCACCGATGAAAGAAAGAAAAGAAATTACTTTACCAAATATGAATGAATCTTTACAAGTGAAAAAAGTTAATACTTCTTCATTAAGTAAAATATTAAGAGGTAATGTTTATGTAATATCTAAAAATCAATATGATTCATTACAAGATGGATTTAAAGAAGAAAAAGATTATATGTATAAAACGAAAGGAACGAAAGATGAAATTGAGGTTGGTAAGGAGCTTACGCATCAGATTAAGCCCTATGAAGAACATTCGACTTTTAGTGCAGAAGAGTATGATCAAAATCAAAGCTTACAAATTGCAGGCCCTATTTTATTCGTAGGTTTCTTTATCGGAATTGTATTTTTCGTTTGTGCGGGAAGTTTTCTTTACTTCCGTTTATTCTCCGATTTAGAGGACGATACTCGCTTGTTCGCAATGATTCGAAAAGTGGGATTAACAAGTGGGGAATTATCGAAGGTAGTCACAATCCGTCTAGCACTTTTATTCTTCGTACCAATCGGCGTTGCAACATTACATGGAGCAGTAGCGTTAACTGCGTTAGGACATATGTTTGAGTACTCACTGTTTAAAGAAAATACGATTGTATTAAGTGTTTTCATAGGAATCCAAATTGTATACTTCTTAATGATACGATCTCGTTACTTAAAACAATTGAAAGAGAGATTACGTATTCGTTAAATGTGTTTTTTTAACTTTGGTACAAAAATTTCTAAAAAGAGGCAAGCATTACCAAATAGTGATAAAATGGAAATAGCGAGGTGGAAAAATTAATAGAGTAAGGGGGGAGTAATATGAAAGCAACAGGAGTTATTCGAAAAGTAGACGAACTAGGAAGGATTGTTATTCCTAAAGAATTACGAGATGTATTAGGAATACAAATCAAATCACCACTTGAAATTTTTGTAGAAGAAGACAAAGTCATTTTACAAAAATATCAACCTTACAATGCGTGTCAAATAACAGGTGATGTTTCAGACCAGAACATATCATTAGCAAATGGAAGCATTACTGTTAGTATAGATGGAGCGAAACATGTAATAAAAGAAATAGAGAAATTTTTAAATAAGAGTGAGGTTTAGTCTTCATTTATATTATTTTAAAAATTATATAGCATTTTTAAAAAAAACTATAAAAGGGCCATTTAATGGTCCTTTTATTTTTATTTATTCGTTGAATCACTCGAACTGTTATTGCCTGCAAATCGCGGGATAAATGTTAGTAAGTTATATTGAGAAATATTTGAAATGAAGGGAAATAGAACAGTTAAAACGAATGTTAAATTTAAACCTATTCAATAGTGGTCTGAAATGAAAATAATATATTTTCAGGAGGGATTACGATGAACAGTAGTACGGCGAATAAACAAAAAGGTATACATTTGATTCCGTTTACCGTAAACAAGGTGGTTGAACAAGTAAATGAAATTCCACCAGGTGTACAACTGATTCACGCTCCACAAGTATGGGAGAAGAGCGCGAAAGGAAAAGATATTGTCGTTGCTGTTTTAGATACAGGGTGTGATATCAACCATATAGATTTAAAAGATCGTATTATAGGTGGAAAAAATTTCACGAAAGATTATGAAGGTGATCCAAATACTTATCTTGATAATAACGGACACGGTACTCATGTAGCTGGGACGATTGCAGCGACTGAAAATGGTGTTGGCGTATTAGGAGTGGCACCACTTGCTAAAATGTTAGTATTAAAAGTTTTAGCAGGAGATGGTTCTGGAAGTTATGAGCAAATTATTGAGGCCATTCATTATGCTGTAAATTGGAGAGGGCCAAATAAAGAGAAAGTGAGAATTATTTCAATGTCACTTGGTGGACCGCAAGACGTTCCGGAATTACATGAAGCAATTCAAAATGCGGTACAGCAAGATGTTCTCGTTGTGTGTGCGGCTGGCAATAATGGGGATTGCGATGATGACACAGAGGAACTAGACTTCCCAGGTGCTTACTCTGAGGTAATTGAAGTTGGTGCTGTCAATTTAGAGCGGAAAATTGCTTGTTTTAGTAATTCCAATCAAGAAATTGATTTAGTAGCGCCAGGTGATGAAATACTATCTACGTATCCAGAAGGGAAATATGCGGTATTAAGTGGAACTTCAATGGCGACACCACATGTTGCTGGAGCATTAGCACTTCTTATTAAGCAGTGCGAAAGAGAATATGGTAGAAACTTATCAGAGCCAGAAATATACGCACAACTAATAAAAAGAACTGTACCTTTAGGGTATGAACGTACATCTGAAGGGAACGGATTAATAGATTTATTAAAAGAATAGCAATTATTAAAAACCTCTCATATTCATATGAGAGGTTTTTAGTATGGCTCTGTTGCATGAAATACAACATGTAATAAACCAGGGAATCTAGCATTTAGATCTTCTTCACGAATTGAAATGAAACGCTGTGGAAAATAGCTTAAGAAGATTACAAACTGATTATATTGATTTATATTATTTACACTTTACAAATTCTGAAACAAGTTACATAGATTCAATCGGAGAGCTAACTCGTTTAAAAGAAGAAGGGAAAATCCGTTCAATTGGAATATCAAACGTAAACGTAGAGCAATTAAAAGAAGCGAATCAACACGGACATATAGATGTTGTACAATCGCCATACAATATGTTAGATCGTGCTGCTGAGAAAGAACTATTGCCGTATTGTATTGACGCAGGTATTTCATTTATTCCATATGGACCGCTTGCCTTTGGTATATTGGGTGGTAAATATACAGAAGATTTTAAATTGAACGAAGGTGATTGGCGCCAAAGTGTAAATTTATTTGAAGAAAATACATATAAGAATAACTTTAAGAAAGTAGAAAAGTTAAAAGGTTTAGCTGAAGAAAAGAATATCGAAGTATCGCATTTAGCTTTAGCGTGGTTATTAAACAAACAAGGAATTGATACTGTTATTCCTGGAGGAAAGCAGGCAGAGCAAATAAGAGAAAGTGTAAGAGCGGTGGATGCATCATTGAATGAACTGGACATGAAACAGATTGAATCAATATTAGAAGAGTAGTAATGCTAAGCGACCTTTCTTTTATACTATATAAAACAGTATTATAGGTAATAAAAATAAAAAAATATTACTGGAAGTATTTTATGGCCGTGGCGATTAGAAGATATGGTTAGTTTAATTAGAGGGGAGTTACAACAAAAATCTCGAATAAATAAAAAATCCCTATAGAGATAGGGATTTATATATCGGCATATCGTTCCTTGGAAAAGGATGTACTTAGTTTACCATGTTGAAGTACAAGTATTTGTGAAATAGATGTGAAAGTAATGTGAAAAATGCTTATGGTGAAAATCCTTGTAAATAAAAAGCACTGTTTTAGCTAATGTAACTAAAACAGTGCTTTTCTCTTTGATTGCACAGTTGCTGCATTTTCATCATGTATTCCTGTTTCTTCAATAATTCGCTTTTTTACTTTATTTAATAGATGGTCTATTGCTTCACCAAAATAGTTAGCTTCGCTTTTTGTGCGGGCTTCTCGTAAACATTTATAGTTTTCTAGCAGTTCCTCTTTTTCGGAGTTTGTTAAGAAATCTTCTATTTTCTTTTTTGTCATACGAAACACCCTTTCTTCTGACAAACGACGCAATAGAAAATATTTATTTTTCATTATAACAATAATTTTAAAAGGAAGCATAGACTAACGTCGTAATAATTTGTCAATTTCTTGAATCTTCTCATCAGCTTTCCCAATTTGCGTATTTTTAGCCTGCTCACCACCAAGAGCCTGATGAAGTAAAAATGTTTGACCGGAAATAGCAGTCACAATGGACACCTTTATTATTTCTTTTATTAAGGTGGCATCGAATAAAACGAGTCCGAGAAGTGCAGCTAGGCAGCCGGTAAAAATATCGGTTAAAAAACCAAAATGAAAAAAAGTTTTCAAACGGCGTGGAAGCAATAACTTACCTTGGTTATTGATTAGATGGGAAACGAAGCCAGTAATGCCACCAACGAGAACAGCGGTTAGCCATTGATACATTTCCATCGAATCCACTCCTTTTAGTGAATAAGATTCGATTTTTACATATTGATTCCTTTTAATATTTCATATAAACATATTGAGAAAGTTTGTTTGGTTATATTCCGTATTCAATTTAATTATAACAGAAAATTCCGATACGTTTCAGTCAATTATATGAATCGCTTTTACTATAATATGTTTGCAGAAAGGGGTACGTGATGTGAATATAGATTATCGAATAAGAAGTGTGGATGGTTATACGGAAAATGTAGGGGGATTAGTAAGTATGCTGGAGCATACGAGGGCTGTAACATTACAGGAAATAAAAAATCTATCAGTTGAGCAACTAGATTTAATTATGCCGAGTGGCGGAAATTCAATTGGTGCCTTATTAAAACATATAGCAGCTATAGAAAAAGTCCATCAGCTTATTTCATTTCAAGATCGTGATTTTACAAAAGAAGAATTAGAAATATGGGAAGATGCACTGTATTTAGGAGAAGCGGGGAGAACGATTCGTGGTCATGAAATACAGCATTATGTACAACTGTTGCAAAAAGTACGAGAAGAAACACTAAAGTGTTTGAGTGAACAGGCTGATAAATGGCTAATGTCAGAAAGAAAGTGGCCTAATGGCGTAGCGTATAATCAGCACTACCTTTGGTTTCATGTGCTAGAAGATGAAATTAGTCATCGCGGACAAATTAGAATGCTGAAAAATAAGTTGTTCGAAAATTACGTTAAATAAGGTAGCTTTTTATATGGATATTCCATATAATGAGAGTAATTAAAATAAGAACGGGGTGATGTATTATGGCGAAAATAACTTATATGAATAATAAACCAAATACAAAGGTGGATGGAAAGGGCGATATTCAGTAAGGCAGCGCGCAATCCTTCCACTTAGTTTAAACTAGGGAGGATATTCATTTGAATCAAAATATTTTAGAATCGTTCGGCTGGGATTCTTTTTTTGAAGAACAAGCTGTAGAGACCTTTGAAGTAGGGCGTATTTTACTTGAGCATAAGCATATATACCGTATTATTTGTAATGATGGTGAATATATGGCAGAACTGTCTGGGAAGTTTCGACATGAAGCAGTAACGAAGGGAGATTATCCAGCTGTTGGTGATTGGGTGTATATAAAGAAAATAGAGAATGAAAAGAAAGCGATTATTCATCGTATTTTTCCGCGAAGAAGCTCTTTTTCAAGACAAGAAGCTGGAACAAGAACTGAAGAACAGATTATAGCAGCAAATGTAGATTATCTATTTTTAGTGAATGCACTTAACCATGATTTTAACGTAAGAAGGATGGAGCGCTATTTATTATTAGCGTATGAAAGTGGTGCAATGCCTGTTATTGTTTTAACAAAACGTAGTTTATGTGGAGATGTGGAACAAAAAATTGTAGAAACGGAAGCTGTTGCAATTGGTGTTCCTATTTTCGTCGTTGATAGTTTAGAGAATGCAGGCATTGATTCGTTGAAACAATTCGTTTCTCCAGGAAAAACAATTGCTTTAGTCGGATCATCAGGGGTAGGGAAATCTACTTTGTTAAATGCGCTAATAGGAATTGATGTAGCGAAAACGGGAGATATACGTGAGGAAGACAGTAAAGGGAGGCATACGACAACTCATCGTGAGTTGTTCCAACTACCTAGTGGGGGCTTAGTCATTGATACGCCTGGCATGAGGGAGTTGCAGCTTTGGGAAGGAAGCGATGCAATTCAAACAACATTTTCTGATATTGAAGAACTAGCAAACACATGTCGTTTCCGGGATTGTAAACATGCGAATGAACCAGGGTGCGCAGTGCATAATGCAATTGATGATGGACGTATTACGATAGATCGTTTGCAAAGCTATAAAAAATTGCAAAGAGAACTGGCGTATTTTATAAGAAAACAAGATGCTATTCTTGCGAGAGCAGAACGTGATAAGTGGAAGAAGATTTCTAAACAGCATAAAAAATTGTAAAAAACCAAAGGGTGCCCCTTTGGTTTTTTTGTATGTAAATTTTATAATAATATTATCCGTATATATGGACAAATAGAAATTAATTGTTTAAACTTTACAAAGTATTCATCATAATAGGTTATGAAAATAGTAATTAGGGAATAGGGAAAATTCACAATTAACACAATTTAAATTTAAATATTGAATAGTAGGAGGAGCAGAATGGGTAAACTATTAAATTGGTTTCGTGATATGAAAGTAGCAAAAAAGCTATTAATTTCATTCTTTGTAATTTTAATTGCAGCGGTCTCTATTATTGGAGGCATGTCTTATCAAACAGCTAAAAAGAATTTTGAATCGCAAATTACGAGAAGTGCTCAGGACAACATAAAAATATTAGATAATTTAATCAATCAAATGATTGAAGAAAAATTTAATGATGTAAATAATTTTGCACGGATGATTCAAAGTAATATGTATCAGGGAGATAATCAAGATGAATTAAGGAAAATATTATCTCAATATATTAATTTGAATAATGATGTTGAACAAGTATATGTTGCCGGAAATGACAAGAAATTTGTGCAAGAACCAAATATACAAATGGCAGCAGACTATGACCCAACAGAGCGTTCTTGGTATAAAGATGCAGTTGCAAAACAAGGTGGTATTGTTATTACTGAGCCGTATAAGGCAAAAGGAAATGGACATATTGTCGTAACAATTGCAAAACAGACAGAAGATAAAAACGGTGTTGTTGCATTAGATTTAAGCTTAGATAATTTATTAAAAACAACAAAGTTAATCAATATTGGTAAAAAAGGATATGCTTTCATTTTAGATGGAAAACAAAAAATAATCGCTCATCCTCAAGAAAACTCAGGAGATAAAGCAGCGGATTCTTGGGCAAAGAAAATTTATGAAGATAATCATGGTGCATTTTCATATTCTTATGGCGATAGTGAAAAGAAAATGGTATTTGCTACAAACGTAAAAACAGGTTGGAAAATCGGTGGGACGATGTACTCCAATGAAGTAATTGAAGCTGCTCAACCTGTATTACATAATATGTTAATTGTTATGCTGATTGCATTAGTAGTAGGTGGAACGCTTATTTATTTTGTGACACTTTCTATTACGAAGCCTTTAAAGAGATTAGTTGTCACTTCTAAAGAAATAAGTGAAGGAGATTTAACACAAACAATTGAAATTCATTCTAATGATGAAATTGGTCAACTTGCAAAAGGATTTAATGAGATGACAGATGCATTGCGCACGTTAATTGGAAGGATTAACACTTCGGCTGGGCATGTTGCAGCAGCATCAGAAGAGCTAACTGCAAGTGTAAGACAAGCAAGTGAAGCGACTGAACAAATTACAATGGCCATGGATGAAATATCAAGTGGGGCAACGACACAAACAACAAGCGTAGAAAAGGGTGCTATGTTATTGTTTGATGTAACAGAAGGGATTCAGCTTGTAGCAAATAGTTCAACATCTATTAATACATCTTCTACTCATACTCGTGAAAAAGCAGAAGATGGTGGGAAACTAGTAGGAAAAACAGTAAATCAAATGCAGTCTATTGCAGAATCTGTTTCGCAATCAGATGCAGTTATACAGTTACTAAATAATAAATCAAAACAAATTGGTGATATATTAGAAGTAATCCAAAATATTGCAGATCAAACAAATCTTCTAGCTTTAAATGCGGCAATTGAAGCTGCAAGAGCTGGTGAGCATGGAAGAGGATTTGCAATCGTTGCAGATGAAGTACGCAAATTGGCAGAGCAGTCTAGTGTATCTTCCAGTGAAATTAGTAAATTAATATGTGAAATTCAAGATGACATGAGTAAGACAGTAAAATCTATGAATCATGTAAACGAAGAAGTTTAATCTGGACTTGTTATCGCAAATGAAACAAAGCAAAACTTTGCTGAGATTTTACAATCTACAAATGAAATTGCTGATCAAATTAAAACGATGGTTGAAACGGCAAATGGGATGTCAAATGGTGCAAATGAAGTATCTATTTCTGTAGGTCAAATTGCAATGACAGCACAGAGTAATGCGACGAGTACACAAAATGTTGCGGCTTCAGCTGAAGAACAATTAGCTTCGATGGAGGAGATTGGTTCTGCAGCGGGCACATTATCTCAAATGGCTGAAGAGTTACAAGTACTCATTGAAAGATTTAAAGTATAAAATAAAACAGGCTGTCTCAAGCATAGCAGTACGCTATTGGAGGCAGTCTGTTTTATTTCGTAAAAGGTCGATTGATGAGGCTAATAATTAAGAGTATCTTTGGGATTGCTAAAACTGTATTTTGGTTTATCCCGCTATCTGCCGGGCAGTAAGACGCCCACCTGAAAATTCGGCGAATGCAAGGGAGTTAGGTGGGCGTCGGGCTGCCCGTAAAAGCCCGATTGGTGAAGGTTAATAATCAGTGGGGGATGGAACCCCCCACTAATTAAAGTTTCACTTTATATTTGTCGAAAAATAGAGGTATTTGTTAACTTTGTGTATAATTATAATCATACAGAATATAAATAAAGGAGATTAATATGGGAGTGTATTGGGGTACAAAAAGACATTCTTGGCTTAGTTATGTTTCATTCTGGTTAAGTATTTCATTTTTTATTGTTTTTCTAATTGAAGTGTTTATATTAAAAACACTTTCGAATAGCTCAGTGCAAATTGTTAAATATTTTTATTTTATACTTGTGCCAGTAAACATCTTTCTTAGTTTAAGGTTACTTTTTAAGAAGAATGAAAAGAAGGCATTATCCATCTTTAGTTTAATTGTATCATTATTATTTACAATTTTAATTATAGTATTAGCATTAGCAGCTACAGGGAAATTTTTTTAAGGAGAGTGATATAAGTCACTCTTCTTTTTTTATGAAGCAAATGAATACGGTAAAAACGGTGATATATGGTACAATAAATATGGATAGTGATAGAGATAAAGGGTATATAAAATACTCATCGTTTTTAGTAAGAGAGGGGTTATCTTATGCTATACGAGGATTTGATGACATTATTCCAAGCTGCTCCGAAAGAGGAAGGTAGAGATGGCTGGAAATATATAATCCAAGAACAAAATGATAAATATGAAATTGTTGATGAAATGTTGAAAAATCAAATGAGTGTTGAACTGTATTTTAATGAATATGATGAGGTGAAAATCACTTTATATAAAGATGGAATTCCCATTTCTACTATGCAAAGAATTGCTATTTCAAAAGTAGAATTAGAAGAAGATGAAGAAGGAATTCAGTTCGTTTTAGAACGCATGCCTAGTCGAATGATTCGGTTGCAATTAAAGCCATATTTGGCATTGGAAATGGGTCCGTACTGGGAAGTATGTGATGATTGTGAATAAACATGAAAAAAGCATCCGTTATACACGGATGTTTTTTTCATGTTTTTTGAAGTTGTTTAAAAGCAATAATTGGTAGTAAAATGATGCTCACCCAGCCGATAATCGGGTATAGAATATGAAGTAATTCGCTATATCCGATGTAACTAAAGCAATAACTAATTAGTAATATGAAGTAAATAATGTTATTACTTTTCCATCCTGTAATGGATTGCATTTGTTTTGTCATTCCAAATATATTTCCAACTAACGTTGTGAATACTTCACCAAAAATGATAAGAACAAAGAAAAAGTGAAAAGTTGCATTAAACCTTCTTACGACTTCAGCCATTGGGATATTGTATTGATAAAATTGTTCAACTGATAAGATTGCTAAATGGCTGCATAATAAAATAAAACAAAGTCCTGCACCACCTAAAATTCCTCCCCATAAAATGGCCTTTCGATCCTTTACTTCACTGGCTAACGGGACAAGAACACTTTGGGCGAGCGAAAGATTTAATGCGACATATGTAATAGGGCTAGTAATCCATTTCATATTCCAACTTTCTGTAGGGACGGTGTTCATAATAGGAGTTGTACCATGAATAAAAGTTGTAATAGCGAGTCCGATAATAAAGATCATCATAATAGGAACGACAAGTGTATTTACTTCGAAAACACCTTGTAATCCCCGGCTCCCAATAATGAGACAAGCGATTATTGTGATGAAAATGCCAAGTTGTCTTGGAAGGCGGAGTTGTTCTTCAAATACTGCCCCAGCTCCTGATAACATTACGCTTGTTACACCAAATAATACGAGTAATAGTAATGTGTTTACGACATTTCCAAATACATCTCCAAACAAATATTTGTTGAATTCTTGTGCTGAAAATGCCCTGATTTGTGATGAAAGTAACATCATCTTTGTGCCGAGCCAAATAAAAAAAAATCCACTTATACATATGCCAATGGTCCCGTAAAATCCGTTAACTGTAAAAAATTCAACAATTTCTCGCCCGGTAGCAAATCCAGCTCCAACGACAGTTCCGATATAAGTAGCAGCGACTTTCTTTGCTACTTGCCATTGTTGATTGTCCATCTTATCCCTCTTTCTTCTATGATGAGCTTGACTTACTATTATGCATATGTGTGAGCTTGGACAATTAGACATATGAAGTAGTTGAAAGAATACATGAATTATATGATATTAGGGAAATATTAAGGTTATTAAGACTTTGTTACATATAAGCTGTTCATTCGAAAGCGTAGGAAATGTATGGTAAAATGTAGTTAGGTTACTAAAAGATAATAATTATAAAGTGATAAGAGGAGTGGATTGTATGAGTACGAAAACAAATGTTGTTGAAGTATTAAACAAGCAGGTAGCAAACTGGAATGTGTTATATGTGAAACTGCATAATTATCATTGGTATGTGACAGGACCACACTTCTTTACATTACATGAGAAATTTGAAGAGTTTTATAATGAAGCCGGAACGTATATTGATGAGTTAGCAGAACGCATTTTAGCGTTAGAAGGTAAACCGTTAGCGACAATGAAAGAATATCTCGTAACATCTAGTGTCAGCGAGGGGACAAGCAAAGAATCAGCAGAAGAAATGGTGCAAACATTAGTGAATGATTACTCTGCACTTATTCAAGAATTAAAAGAAGGTATGGAAGTTGCTGGTGAAGCTGGCGATGAAACATCAGCTGATATGTTGTTAGCAATTCATACAACATTAGAACAACATGTATGGATGCTAAGTGCGTTCTTAAAATAAAGATAAATATATAAAGAAAAAAACCATTGGAAAATTCTTTTAATGGTTTTTTCTTTTGTGATTTTTCAGTTTTCTTTTATGATATAATATAGTAAAAAGGAGGCGATGCAATGTTTCGCTTTTTCAGAACTGGAAAAGAAGAGCGGGAAATTACGAAAGATGAATTAGAACAAGCGATGGCTAAGTTTCTAGAAACGAACGCTAATATCGTTTATACAGTATTAGTAAATGATGATTATACAGTAAACTATGATTTATTAAAGCCGTATTTACCTGTATTTCCAACAAATGTTTTTCTTATTACGAAGGAAACGCTTGAGGTATTTGAGCATACAGAAGAAAATTTAAACCTAGTTAAAGAAATTGATATCGTACAAAAGGCGGTAGATCAATACGTAACAGAAAAAGAAATGTTCCCAATTGTTGAGGGTAGCGAAGATCGCCTTATATGCGGAATGAAACTAGGACCTTACTTAAATTGTATGTTAAAAAGAAATTTATATATTTCAGAAAAGCATTATTTAGTTTCAAGTAAGCCGGATAGAAAAAAACAGAAGAGCGGGTAGAAGGAATGAAAACAACAATAAATATATTGTTGTCTTTTTTTTGTTTATTAAAATATTGATTTTTCAGTCTATTTAACTTTATACTACAACTAGTGGATAGGAAGGAGTGGTGCATTATGCGTATACATACAGTAATTATTAAATATCATTCTGAGAATCAGGTGTTATTAAGTTGAATTGTAGAACTTAACTACTTATACCGTGACCCTAGAATGATAGGAAGAGTGGAGAAACAATTTATTATAAAAGGTTACGGAGGAATTTGTATATGAAAAATAGTATGACTTATATTAAGTTATTAAATGAAACGTTACATTGTTATGCAAATAAAGGAAGTTTTGAAGCATATTCTTATATTATGAAAAACGCTAAAGGTGTAATGGGTAATGAAGCGCAAATATATAATTTTAAATATGCGCTAGCAAGTGCAGCGGGGCTTGAAAAAGAAGCGTTGCATTTAATGAAGGAAGCAATTATAGTGAATGGATTTTGGTATGGAAGTGAGTATTTAATTTCAGACGACGATTTAAAACCACTTCATAAATATGAAGAGTTTCATATGATGGTTCAATTATGTAAAGAAAGAGAAGAAGTAGCAACGGCATCGGAACAAGCTGATGTGAAATTTATAGGCAGCAAGAAAAAGGAAAATCTACTAATCACAATGCATGGAGATCAAGAAAATATACAAATAGTAGCGCCCTATTGGAAATCTGCTTTGGAACAGGATTATATGCTAGCATTGCCTCAATCATCTCAAATTCAATTTTCAGATGGATATGTTTGGGATGATATAGAAAGAGGAAGAGAAGAGTTAAAAGGACTATATGATAAAGTTATAGTAAGTAATACTTTTAAAAATAGTATTATTGGTGGATTTTCTGCTGGGGCAAGAGTAGCGTTACATTCTATGTTACAAGGCGAACTAGAAGTGAACGGTTTTATTTTTATGGCACCGTGGCTCCCAGAAATTGAAGAATGGGAAGAACTGTTAGGAATATTACATGATAAAGGCACAAAAGGATATATAATATGTGGCGATCAAGATGAAGACTGTTTGGAAGGAACAGAGCGATTTGTACAGTTGTTAGGGGAGAAAAATATAGAACATAAGTATAAGATTGTGCCTAACTTAAATCATGATTATCCTAATAATTTTGATGAGCTATTAAAAGAAGCTATTGAATATATAGAAAGAAAAAACAATAAGTAGTAAGAAAGGGAGATACATCATAAGTGATGCATCTCCCTTTTGTAATTATAAAGTGAAACTTTAATCAGTGGGGGGTGTCCATCCCCCACTGATTATTAGCCCACACCAATCGGGCTTTTACGGACAGTTAATCTCCCGCCAAACTTCCTCGCCTGCGCCAAAGTTTGAGGTGGGAGTCTTACTGACCGTTAATGCGGGATAAATTAAAAGCATTTGCCAATAAGCGATAAGAGTTTAATTTATCTTCAAATCGATGAGTAATCGTGACAATCATAAACTCATCTGTATTGTATGTGTTGCTTAAGTTTACTATTTTTTCTTTCACAGAAGACGGATCACCGACGATCATACGTTGGCGATTCTCTTTTATACGAAATAAATCATAAGCGCTGTATGAATAATTTTGAGCCGTTTCGATAGAAGGTGTACCAGTAGTTCGTTTTCCTTGCTCTAGTAATAAGATTGATAGATCTAAACTAGAAGCAATTTTTTCCGCTTCTTCATTTGTTTCCCCGCAAATAACAAAAATAGCGACGATTGATTTTGGTTTATCTCCTAAAAAGGAAGGTTGAAATTGTTCCTGATAAGCCCTCATAACTTCTGGGCCCCCGAAGCCATTAATAAATTGCGCGAATGCGAAAGAAGCCCCATTGTTCGCTGCAATTTTAGCACTCTCCCCGCTAGAACCGAGCATCCACATTTCGGGTGATGTTGTGATAACTGGAGTAGCCTTTAAGTTTGCATAATGATGGTTTTCTGGTACTTGATCATGTAAGTACATTGCGACATCCGCAATTTGCTCTGGGTATTGATCAAGTGAGACCATTTTTCCTTCTTGAAGTGCGCGAGTTGCTATTGGCATACCACCAGGTGCTCTACCAACACCGAGGTCGATGCGGTTTGGATAAAGTGCTTCTAAGACACGGAAATTCTCGGCAACTTTATATGGGCTATAATGTGGCAACATAACACCGCCTGAACCAACTCTCATATGCCCTGTTTTCGCTGCAATATGAGAAATAAGTATTTCTGGGCTTGAACCAGCTAGACTCACGGAATTATGATGCTCGGATACCCAAAAACGTGTAAATCCTAGTTTTTCAACTTCTTGTGCAAGCGTAACTGTATGTGAAAAAGCTTCAATTGCTGTGCTACCATCTGAAATAGGTGATTGATCTAAAACACTTAATTTGATCATAGAATATACCTCTCAATTTTAATGTACATCCTATTATATATTTACTTACGAAAAATGCGTAATAAAATGCTCAAAATGAAAAGCGGATAATCTTATTCCACTATTTGTGAACAGTAAGACTCCCATCTCAAGATTCGATGAATGCGAGGGAGTTAGGTGGGAGTCGGGCTTTTAACGAGAAAATCCCCGTTCATAATGATTCATTTCGACTAAGTTTAAAATATATTCGTAGTTATCAATTTCATGTTTTATTTGTTCACGTTCCTTTTCAGATAGTTTCACGCTACAAAGTTTTTTGAATAACTGTTGCTTCTTTAATTCTAAATGCTTTTTTGTAGCATGGTAGTCATAAGTATTTTTTATTTGCATCACCCCTTCTTTACCTTTGTTTTATTTTATGAAGCATGGGGAAGAGATGAGAGATATACCTTATGTACTTTTAGTGAATATTCCGCTTGCAAGGGTGTTATGTTTATAGGGAGTTATGAATAAAATGCACTAAACCACTAATGCACATTTTATGAAGTAAGGGGTGGAATTGTGCAGAAAGATATAATGTATAACACTGAGATGGATGAAACGTTAAAAGTTATAGATAAGGGATTGAATAAGACGACACGCCCGAAACGAATTATTGTAGTAGGGGCTGGTATGGCTGGATTAGTTTCGGCATCTTTATTAAAAGTGGCAGGACATGAAGTGAAGATCTTTGAAGCAAACAATCGGGTAGGTGGCCGTATTGAGACGGTTAGAATGGAAGATACCGGATTATATTTGGATGTTGGAGCGATGAGAATTCCGTATGCACACACTTTAACGATGGCATATATAAAAAAGTTTGGGCTACAGGTGAGCCCTTTTATTAATAGGAATGAGACAGATATCATTTACGTAAATGGTCGGAAAACGACATTACAACAATATGAAAAAGATCCAAGTATATTAAAGTATCCTGTGGAAATGAATGAAGTGGGGAAAACGTCTGAGGAACTACTATTGTTAGCGGTACAGCCCATTATAAATTTTATAAAAAAGAATCCAGAGAAAAATTGGGATGTTGTAATAAAGGATTTTGGGAGATACTCTACAGGACAATTTTTAAAGTATCATCCTTATCAATATAATACTTACTTTTCACCAGTAACGATTGAGATGATTGGTGTTCTATTAGATTTAGAAGGATTTTTGGAAAGGTCATTTGTTGAGACGTTACGTTTTTTGTATACTATGCAAGAGGAAAGCGGATTTTGCGAAATAGTAGGCGGGAATGATAGATTACCAAAGTCTTTTTTACCACAATTAAAAGAAAATATTATATATAATCAAAAACTAATGAAGCTACATCAACACGATAACGGAGTGACGGCTTTCTATCGGAACGAGGGAACTTTTGAATATAGTAGTATTACAGGGGATTTAGTTATTGTTACCATTCCGTTTTCGACAATGCGTTTTGTAGAAATAGACCCATTTGATTCAATATCTCATGAAAAATGGAAAGCAATTCGTGAATTACATTATATGCCTGCGACGAAAATAGGAATTCAATTAAAAAGCCGATTTTGGGAGGAACAGGGGCAATTAGGTGGCAGAATAATAACAGATTTGCCAATTCGTTACGCCTATTATCCAAGTCATGGAATTGGAGAGAAAGGACCTGCTATGATGTTAGGAAGTTATACATGGTCTTATGATGCGTTGTTATGGGATGGGTTATCAAAGGGGGATCGAATTTATTACGCATTACAAAACTTAGCAACAATATTAGGTGGTCAAGTGTATGATGAGTTCATATCTGGAATATCAAAAAGTTGGACATTAGATCCATATGCACTTGGAGGATTTGCTCTTTTTCAAGCTGGTCAAGAATCTGAACTACAGCCAGTCATTGTAAAACCAGAGGGAAGAATATACTTTGCCGGCGATCATACAACGTTATATCACGGATGGATACAAGGTGCGATTGAATCTGGAGTTCGTGTTGCGGTAGAGGTAAATGAACAAAATGTTTAAAATTCAGAAATTTCTTTACTATATAATTTGAGATGGATAGTATTATATACAAAAGAATTATAGGGAGTGCTTACAATGAATCCGTTATTATTCGATTTTCCTTCTGAATTTTATACTGAAAGGCTATTTATTCGAATGCCGAAACCAGGTGATGGTAAAGTTGTATATGATGCAATTCAAGCTTCAATGCAAGAATTAAAACCTTGGATGGTTTTTGCACAAAAAGAGCAAACAGCGGAAGAAATAGAAGAGAGTATTAGAAAATCACATATTCAATTTTTGCAGCGTGAGGATTTGAGATTGTTAGTTTTTTCGAAAGAAACAGGTGAATTTATTGCTTCTAGCGGATTACATCGTATTAACTGGGATATACCTCAATTTGAAATCGGGTATTGGATTGATTCAAGGTTTAGTGGAAAGGGCTATATGGTAGAGGCTGCGAAAGGTATAACAGATTACGCTTTTTCTGAACTGAAAGCAAACCGCGTAGAAATTCGTTGTGATTCTCTAAATAAGAAGAGTAGAGCGATACCAGAGAAATTAGGCTTTAAATTAGAGGGTATTTTAGAAAGTGCCAGTGTTGCGGTAGATGGAAATGGATTAAAGGATATGTGTGTATTTGCAATGACAAGAAATACATATGAAAAAGAAGAGCTGTAAAGTAACAGCTCTTCTTTTTGTGCATTACGGTACAGGATGTCCGTTAGAACTTTCGAAAATTGTAAACCATTGTTGGCGGTCTAAATTAACTTTTGTTGCCATTGCAGCCGTTTTTACTCGATCTAATTTGCCAGAGCCAACAATCGGCATCATGTTAGCTGCATGCGCAAGTAACCATGCATACATAACAGTATCTATGCTGTTAACACCTAGCTCACTAGCAATTTTTTGCACAGTTTCACGTACACGTACAGCATGTTCAGTTTGACCAGTAAAGATTTCACCACCAGCAAGAGGTGACCAAATCATTGGATTGATTCGTTTTTCTTGGCATAAATCAATCGTACCTTTTTCAAAATGCTCAAGTTGCAACGCAGATACTTCAATTTGATTCGTAATAAGCGGGAAATCTAAATACGAACTTAACATATTAAACTGTGAAGGTAAAAAGTTAGATACACCGAAGTGACGAACCTTCCCTTCTTGCTTTAAGCGTGAGAACGCTTCAGCCACTTCATTTGGATTCATAAATGGATCAGGGCGATGAATGAGCAATACATCAATATAATCTGTATGTAAGTTTTTTAGTGAATCTTCCGCGCTCTTTATGATATGTTCAGCACTCGTATTGTAGTGAGCAAC
Organism: Bacillus cereus group sp. BfR-BA-01383; assembly: GCF_022663495.1. Lineage (NCBI taxonomy): Bacteria > Bacillati > Bacillota > Bacilli > Caryophanales > Bacillaceae > Bacillus > Bacillus cereus group sp. BfR-BA-01383. Next base: position 5,119 of record NZ_JAKUFP010000015.1, on the reverse strand, counting down.
ATATCGTTCTGGAAATTTCGTTGATGGGGGAGCGATTCCACATTTTGTGACAATTTGCATGTTTTCACGTAAGGAAGGCTTTAGTTGTAACGCTTCTCCAAATATTCCTTCACACGTATACCCGCCATAAATGTCAGCGTGATCAAAAGTAGTAATCCCCATATCCATACATTCTTCAATAAAAGAAAGTAATTCTTGTTTCGTCATATTCCATTCTGCTAAACGCCAAAAACCTTGAATAATACGAGAAAATTCTAGAGTTTCGGCCATTTGAACTCGTTCCATTATAAGTACCCCCTTGATGAATGCTTATTATTTTGAAAAGGCTTTCTTGCTACGTATTATTATATAGTTAGAGGGGCGTACATACAATAAATATGTTTTTCTACAAAAACGATTTTCTCTATATGCTATAATGTAAAAACATATAGTTATAAGGAGAGGACGAAATGATTCCAGTAACAATATTAACGGGTTTTCTTGGATCCGGGAAAACGACATTATTAAATCGCATTTTATCAGAAGATCACGGCAAAAAATTAGCAGTGATTGTAAATGAAATAGGGCAAATTGGTATCGATAATCAGTTGATTATGAATGTTGAAGAAGAAATTATGGAAATGACAAACGGCTGTTTATGCTGTACTGTACGTGAAGATTTACTCGTTGCTTTAAAACAATTACTGGACGTAAAAGCAGAAGGGAAAATGGACTTTGATGGCTTAGTAATTGAAACGACTGGTCTTGCAAATCCAGGACCGATTATACAAACATTCTTTTTAGATCCAGTAATTCAATCTGCATATCAAATTAACGGTGTTGTAACAGTAGTAGATAGTTACCATATACATAAACATTTTGAAAAAGGGCTAGAAGCAAAGGAACAAATTGCATTTGCAGATGTCGTTTTAGTAAATAAATTAGATTTAATTGACGAAAGTGAAAAAGGAAATCTTCTGCATGAACTGCAAGGAATTAACCCGACTGCAAAATTAATCGAGACGACTAACTGTGAGGTAGATATATCATCGTTACTACAAATTCAAACGTTTAAAACGAAAGATACGTTACAAATTTACCCTCATAAAGAACATAATCATCTGGAAGGTGTAAAATCATTTGTATTACGTGAAGAGCGTCCGTTAGATTTACAAAAATTAAATGAGTGGATGTCAGCTGTCGTTCAAGAGCTAGGCGAATATTTATATCGTTACAAAGGAATTTTATCGATAGATGGAGTAGATAAACGTATTGTGTTCCAAGGCGTCCATACGTTATTTGCCGCTTCGTACGATAGAGAGTGGCAAGAGGGAGAAGAGCGAGTAAGTGAAGTAGTTTTCATCGGAAAAGATATTAATAAAGAATGGTTCCAAGAACATTTCCAAGAGTGTGTGAAATAAGTCTGCGTAATTGCAGGCTTATTTTTTTAGGAGCATTGTATTAGAGAGAGTATTAGATTGCAACAACGAAGCACATAAGGGAAAGAAACTAAAAATAGAAAACATAACATTGATAAATAATAAAAAGCCTGTTTTCACAGACTTGTATTTTCATCTATTAGTAATTCCATTACAACACCTACAACTGGACCCTCGTCATCAATATCCCCGTTTAAACGGAAGCCGAATGACTCATATAGTCCCATTGCGAGTTTGTTGTCTGGATGTAAACTTAAATAAATTATTTTACATTCAAATTTTTCTTGTAAGAATTGAATGAGTAAGCGAAGGAAACGTTTTGCGTATCCTTTTCCTTGATATTGTTGGTCAATCATAAAGCGATCTAGCCAAACACTTTTATGTTCTTCCGAATACCATCCATACATTGCATACCCTACAAGTGTTTCTCCATCATATAAACCTACTGACGTTCCGTTTCCTTCATATAATGATTCTGCTAAAGAAAACGCATTACTTTCAATAAATTGCTGCTGGTCTTTTGCTACGTTTAAAGCAGCTACTGAACGCCAATTTTTTGCTGTTACTTCACAAATGTGAAGAGTCATAATTCCAACTCACCTTCTAAATTAATATAGCTTAAAAGCTAATATGGATAATTTTACTTGTTATTTCAGTCTAGTCAAGCAGAAGAACATAAAAAGTCGGCTAAATGACATATTTAGCCGACTAGAAAATATAATTGGTTAGTTTGTCGCTTCTTTTAATGTATTTACGTTTTCTTCCATTAAAGTGAAGTAATCTTTATTGTTTTTCGCATCGTCTTCAGAAATAGTAGCAAGATGATTTAAGCGTAAAACTGTTGTACCGGTCTCTTTTTGAATAACTGATGCTACTTTTGGAGTAGAGAATGTTTCAAATAAAATATATTTTAAGTTATGTTCTTTTACTGTTTTTGTAATGTCAGCAAGCTGTTTTTGAGATGGTTCATCAGATGCTGAAATTCCAGCGATTGGGATTTGTTTTAAACCGTATCGTTGTTCCCAGTAGCCATAAGCTGCATGTGAAACTAATATTTCTTTCGTTTTTGCGTTTGCAACGACAGCTTTAAATTGATCATCTAAATCAGTAAATTTTGTTTGTAGTGCTGCAAAGTTTTTTTCGAACTCTTTTTTATGTTCCGGTTGTAATTCTACAAGTGCATTTTTAATTTTTTCTGCTTGTTTCATCGCAAGAGTAGGGTCTATCCAAAGGTGTGGGTCTTTATCGTGATGATGTTCATCTTCTTTATGACCGTCTCCATGATCGTGCTGCTCTTCTTCAGATGAAGCACGCAGTTCAATACCTTTAGATGCATTTACAATTTTTACGTTTTCTTTTTTTAATGATTTTTCCATTTTTTCGGCAAATGGTTCTAATTCTGCGCCGTTATAAACAAATAAATCGGCTTTTGCAACTTGTACTGTTTGTTTTTGACTTGGTTCAAATGTATGTGAATCTGCACCGGGTGGGTAAATTGCTTCAACTGTTACATAGTCGCCACCAATTTTTTTTGCGAAATCAGCAAGTGGGAAAATAGTTGTATAAACAGTTAGCTTTCCATCCTTCTTGGCAGTATCTTCTTTTTTATTTGAGCAACCAGCAAAAATTAAAGTGAAAATAAGTAAGAATGAAAATACAGTCAATCTTTTAGGCATGAAGTTCTCCTCTTTTCTTTTTTTTACGGATATATTTTCCCCAATTATAGAAGAAAAATATCATTTTAATACAAAACGGAATAATTACGTTTTAGTTTGCGAACTTAGTATAATACATCTTTAATAAAGTTGCAATAAATAATAATCATTACGATTTGATTTTGTTCTAAAGTTGTCAAATATAGATGTATTATTTTTGTGAATGCATGCATATGTGACAACGCTGCTTTCATATATTTGAAAGGAGGGAGAAGAGGGGGATGAGTATTTGGGTTATTTAATGGAAGCTATCTTATTGATATTAGCGGTAGTATTGCCATTATCTTTTGTTCTCATTTTTTTAAGAAGGTTAATAAGTAATTTAGGGGATGCATCAACAATAACAAAATTGCCAATGGAAGAAAAAGAAAAGAAAAAAGAGTAAGTAAAGCACTATGCATACGCATAGTGCTTTACTTATGGTAATATAAAAAGAAGGAAACTCCTAAAAGTTGTATTTTGCTGAAGGAGAGAAAAGGAAACTAAGAGGTATATGCATATATGAATACACGAACAGCGTTAGTACTTGGTGCAAGTGGTTTAGTTGGGCAAGAGATAACGCGTCTATTACTTGAATCAGATTACTACGATTCGGTTACTATTTTTGTAAGAGAACCAATGCAATGGCAACATGAGAAGTTACAGCAGAAGCAAGTAGATTATTCTGTATTAGAGGAATATAAAGAGTTTTTTGCTGTAGATGATGTTTTTAGTTGTCTAGGAACAACAATAAAAAAAGCAAAAACAAAGGCGAATTTTAAAAAAGTAGATTATGAATATACGTTACGAGCAGCTTGTCTAGCTGAAAAACAAGGGGTGCAAAATTTCCTTGTTGTGTCTTCAATGGGAGCAAATCCTAAATCGTTTTTCTTTTATTCACAAGTAAAAGGGAAAATGGAAGAGGAATTGCAAAAGTTAGTGATCGGTGGTATTCACATTTTTAGGCCATCTTTATTAGTAGGCAATCGACAAGAATTTCGTTTCGGTGAACGAATGGCTGAAAAGTTATCTCGTATTATTCCTTTTATATTTAAAGGGGCTTTCAAAAAGTATAAACCCATTTCAGCTAAAGATGTGGCGAAAGGGATGTATATAACTGCGCTGCGAGAAGAATCAGGTATCTATACTTATAATTCAAATGAAATTACAACGATAGAATAAATAAAACCGAGAAGAATATGTAATACTGAATCTAAAATAATTAAAGATATATAAGATATACTACACGACAACACATGTTGTTTAACAATGTAGTTTTAAGGTGTATCAACACTTTGCTTGATACACCTATTTTTTATCACCCATTTATCACTACATTCAAACTCTTTATTACCACTTTTATTACTACATTCATTAAGTCAATAAATATGTTATGTCCTTTCTTTTAAAACTGCCTTCTTTACTTTAAGTACAATACTTCACAATTTTTTTACACCTAAATAAATTCAATCTCTTAAAAGTGTTATCCATGTAAAAAGATGCCACCTTATTAAAGAAAAGCGCCCTATAGTGGAATAACAAAATAGAGAAATAGAAACAACTTAGGTTATTTTCCTTCAAGTAGGGGTAGCATCACACATCCATCAACTTAACGTATATTTTTATACAAAATGCGGTCTTTCCACGTAGTTTTTTATTATCTTTTATAGATGTTATAAAAGTAGGCACATCAAATAAACCCTGACGGGTTTCAAATTTTTCGCTATGCTACCTGATGGGCAGAAGTGGTATACTCATACACAACACCTAAAATATCAAAGACTGTTTTTTTCTCATATCTGTGAGATTTTCGTCCGTTTCGCTGTAGGAGGTTAAACAGACGAAGGAGAATCTTTGATAATTCTTGGGTGTTTTTATGTAGTGCTTGATGAAAAAGTAAGAAATAATCTTTAATTATGTACATCGCTTTATATTCACTTAGTTCTTTCTGTTTCTTACGTAACAGGAGTTCTCTCATTTTAAACATAGTAGAAGAACATAATAGGA
>NZ_JAKUFP010000014.1:0-108224 GCF_022663495.1 Bacillus cereus group sp. BfR-BA-01383 | reverse complement strand
GCAAATATATATATTTTTATAATCATCAAAGATTTCAAAAGAAATTAAATAACCTGAGTCCATATAAATATAGAACTCAGGTTGCTTAGTTGCGCTTTTTAAATACTGTCTACTTGACAGGGGTCACTGCAAAAAGCTGGGGCTCGTTTTTTATAACTTTTTCGATTTCAATCTATCCCTATTGTATATTTAGCAGTATTCAAGAACTTGTCAATCTTAGAAACTGTTGATTCAATGTTCTTAGAGAAAATAGCCATGTGTGCAAAAAAGCCGTGGATCATACCAGGTTCACATGCATATTCAACTTGCACACCAAATTTTTTCAGACGTTCAGCATAAGCCATTCCTTCATCCCGAAGTACATCATTTTCTGCGGTGATTACGATTGCTGGCGGGAGACCACTTAGATCTTCAGCACCCAAAGGAGAAGCGTATTCATTATACCTATCCTCATCATTCCTTAAATAATGATCACGGAACCAAACCAGCTGTTCACGATCTAACCCAAATCCTTTCGCAAATATTTGGTGGGATTCCGTATTAAACTCAAGATTTGTCGCAGGATAAATTAAAACCTGTGCAGTGATGTCAGGGCCTTTTCGGTCTCTCGCCATCATAGTAACTACTGTTGCTAGATTTCCACCCACGCTATCCCCCCCTACTGCCAATCTAGTAACATCTCCGTTAAAGGAGGACCCTTTTTCATAAAACCATTCCAATGCCGCATATGCGTCTTCAACTGGAGTAGGGAACTTATACTCTGGAGCGAGACGATAGTTTACAGATACGACAATACTAGCTGTTCTATTTGCGATCCTTCGGCAACTTGCATCCACCACGTCAATGTCTCCTAGAACCCATCCTCCACCATGGTAATAAATAAATATTGGGAAGGGACCTTGCCCCTCCGGTATGTATACCCTACATTTGATTTCTTCCTCTTGACTTACCGGTATCATTAAATTTTCTACCTTTGAAACCAGATCTAATTTTACAGCAGGGCGTGGTGCGTTGGAAAGCATATCTCTTACTGCTTTAGGATCCATCGTATGAATAGGTGGCATCTGATTACATACTTGTAAAAACTTTTCTGCTTGCGGATCTAAATTTACCAAGAAACATCATCCTCACTTCAATTTATTTTCAAACTAACCCGAATATTTCCTAAATCCTTCTTCCTGTCCTGAAACCTTCACATTCACTTCATCATTGAAAAACATACAATGGTGATTTTATTCACCTTATTTCGATGAATAAAATCACCATACAACTTAATATAAGAAAAAATGACGATTTTACTTCTCACTAGCTGTTTATTCCGCATTAACTGGCAGTAATGAGCTTTCCATCAGCAGGGGATGAAGCCCCTACTGATAAGAAGCTTCACTTTATCTATTTACAGGTACTCCTCCGATATAAAACTCAAAATCTGGGGCAATTTTTCTACCATTTGGCATCATAAGCCACAATCTTAATAAATGACGTTTGCGGTCATCTTCTTCATAATCTTCAAATACTGTGCGTGAATGCATAACTGTATAATTATTAACAAATTGCATATCACCTGGTTCCATCATCATATCAATATGCATGTTCTTATCATGAGTAAGGGAATCTAGTAAATCAAATGCTGCGATTTCTAATTTCGTCAAAGAAACATCTGTTTTCGTTTGTGCAGATTCGATATAATTTCGTATCCATCTGCAGCTTAATTTACCATTGTAATAACTAAAGATTGGTGATGAAACTACTGGAGATGAACCTTGTACTTCTTCCCCGCGAAGATCATGGAAGAATGGGCGATAAAGAATTCCAAGATATTCTGGATACTTCTCAAGAATTTCATTATAAATAGCCATAGAACTTGCGATACTACTTAGACCACCAGATTTTGCTTTGCGAAGGCATAGTAAGCCAACTACATCAGCGAGGTCTGTGTGATAAGGAAGGTGTACATTCGTTTGGTAACCACGTACACTAGTATTTTTAAAGTCGAGACCTACGTCTTTGATATGCCCTAAAAGGTCACCTTTTTTACTTTGAATGATTGGAATACCTAGGTAAAGTCCGAGCCCCCAGTAAATGATACTTGCTTCTTCATCAGTATAACGTTCCATTGGCAATCCACGAATCAATAGGAATCCTCTACCATTTTCCAGCTCGTCAACAAAGTAAGTGATCTCGTCAGCAAGATCCGGAATCTGGAAATCTTCTTTTCCAAACTCAGGTGCTTTTAATCCCTTACGCTGAACATGTAATACAGCCTTCTCAAGTGCAGCAATCATTTTTTCGGACAAATAATAAATCCATGAATCATCTTTAGCTAGTTCAATACCCTTCCACACTGAACGCCCTTGAATTTTTTCCTTTAAAATGATCGACATAAATAATCCTCCTTTATTAATTTGGTTATTTCCCTACTTAAGATGACTGAATTTTTTTGCATTAACAATGAAGAAAAGAGAAGTTCCTTAATCGCTCCTTACCCCTGACCTCTCGCTATCTCCCGAAACATCGATAACACTTACACCATAAAACAGACTGAATATTCAGTTTTTTATAAGTGAGTTTCATGAATATATACCGTCATCCAATCACACAAACACCCCTTTCAAAAAATTAAGTAATAGATTCATTGACCACATAATCCCTCAACATAGTTATGGTCCCCTTACCTCAATTTGATATATTCACTAACTACGACGATTCTTCTTTGAAGTTATTACTGTGCCCTTACTTGCTGTATATCTTTTAAATACTCACTTGCTCCTCTGCTTTTATTTTTGTGTTGCCTTGCTTTGCGGGACGTACAACGATCCAAAACAATAATCCGATAATGAACATCCCAAAAGCAGTTACTTGAAATCCATAATGATATCCCATTGCCTCAGTCGCTGCATATTGGATGAAATACCCGAATACGAGTGGAGCAATAATACTTGTTGAGCTTGCAAGAGCAATGAACGTTCCTTGTGCTTTTCCGATGTTTTTAGGAGAAAAAAAATCCATAAATATTGCGGGTGCGAGTGAAAGAATGACATACGCAAAACCTGGAGCAAGGATGAAGAACAGGATGGATACAGCAGAAGAATTCACAACATTTGCTAGATATACACAAAGAGCAGATAGGACCATGGTGGAACCGGCAAGATTTATTCGCGCTTTACGAATATCCCCAGTTTTGCGATAAATCCGGTCTGATAGCATGGAAAATCCGATTTGGCTAATGGCGGCGAAAAGAAAAGGTAATGACACGGCTAACTTTAATGTTTGACCATTAAAATGTTGAACTTTAGTAAAATACGCTGGAAACCATATTGCTTGAACGGACAATAACCAATAAGCACAACCTCCACATAAAACAGTAAAAACAAAATTTTTAGATAAAAGATGCGGAAGAAACTGACGCCAAGAAACCTTAGAAAGGGTTGATGAATGCTGCTCCTCTTGATGAAATGAAGGCAATCCAATTTCTTGTGGACTTTCTTTACCGAAAATGACCCATAAAACTAGCACAATAAGCCCAACAGCTCCCATGGCTATAAAAGCAGATCTCCATCCATATTGATCGATTAAAGAGATTAATAATGGTGAAGCAATAGCTGCTCCGCCTGTTGTTCCTAACAGAACTGCACCAAAGCCTATACCATGTCTGTGTTTCGGAAACCATTTCCCCATTATTGCCGTTGATAGAGCAGGTGCTGGACCCTCGCCTGCTCCTAAGATCATTCTTGTAAAGACTAATAGAGACAGAGTGGAAACAAAAGGTGTAAGAAATTGAACAATCAACCATGTAAGTGACATCCAAGTTAACATTTTTTTCGTATTTTTGGAATCGGCCATACCACCAAGAATGATAGAAGAAAAAGTAAAGAACCAAAAGAAAGAACTTCCCACCAATCCCCATTGTGAAGGGCTTAAATGTAATTCTTTCATAAGGGGAACGGAAACCAAACCAATAACAATTTTATCAACTTGATTGATCATACCTGAAGCAACTAGAAATAATAATATAATCCAAGAATACTTTGGAGTGCTCAACGTATAAATCCCCCCTATTTTTACCATCAAGGGAAAACCTTTTCCTACCATCTGAAAAGGCGTTCCCCATTACATGAATCAATTGGTGTTCTAATGAATTGGTTTATAAAGGTCAGTCTTTCGGATTTAAACTCAATTACTTTAAGTTTTCTACAATACCACCAGATGTTTTTCCACGGACTGGAATACCGCCGCGACCGGCTTTACCTGTTTTCTCATCAATAAACATCGCGAAATCATTTGCAATTTCTCGGCCATTTGGCATCGTGAGCCATAATCTTAATAAATGGCGTTTTCGTTCCTGTTCTTCATAGTCTTCATATTGAGTACGTGAGTGAAGAACTGTATAATTATTAACGAATTGCATATCACCTTCCTCCAGCATCATATTATAATGCATATTTTCATCATGAAGGATGGAATCCAGTATGTCTAAAGCTTCAATTTCAACTTTTGACAAATGGATACCCGTTTTCGCTTGTGCTGATTCAATAAATGTACGGACATATCTGCAGCTCAATTTACCATCATAGTAACTAAAAATTGGTGATGTAAATACTGGTGATTCACCTGGCGACTCCTCACCACGTCGATCAAAGTTGAATGGACGACAGAGAATTCCCAGATACTCTGGGTACTTCTCAAGAATTTCATTATAAACAGCCATTGAACTTATGATACTACTGAACCCCCCAGATTTCCCTTTTCGAAGACTTAATAATCCGACGACATCAGATCCATCCGCGTGAAAAGGCAGATGCAATTTCGTTTGGTAACCGCGTACATTTGAATTTTCTAAACTCAGACCTTGATCAATGACGTGCCCTAAGAGGTCACCATTTGCGTTTTGCGATACCGGAATGCCCATGTGAAGTCCGAGCCCCCAATAAATAGTGCTCACTTCTTCATCCGTATACCTTTCCATTGGCAATCCACGAATTAATAGAAACCCCCTCCCATTCTCTAATTCTTCCACAAAGTATGCAATTTCGTCAGAGAGATCCGGAATCTGGAAGTCTTCCTTGTTAAAATTAGGTGCTTTTAAACCCTTTTGTTTAACATGAAATAAAGCGCTTTCAATAGATGCTATTGTTTTCTCAGACAAATAATAAACCCATGAATCATCTTTAGCTAGATCAATACCTTTCCACGCTACTGGTCCTTGAACCTTTTCCTTTAAAATGAGCGACATAAATATTCCTCCTTCAATAATATGGTTAGTTAGTTTCTTACTTAACTTCAATCAATTGTCTTAACTCTCTGCGCAAAATTTTCCCTGTTGAGTTCTTAGGTAACCCTTTAGAAAATTCCACTTGGCTAGGAAGCTTGTACTTAACCAGCTTATCCTGACAAAATCGGATAATGTCATTCATGGTGATTCGTTCATCATTGACTACGACATAAGCTTTTACTTTTTCTTCGTATTCTCCATCTGAAACTCCGATTACGGCCGCCTCTATAACAGCAGGATGTTGATACAGAACTTCCTCCACTTCACGAGGATATACATTGTATCCACCAACAATAATCATGTCCTTCTTGCGATCCACGATGTAGATGTATCCTTCTTCATCCATTGTCGCTAGATCATCAGTGTAAAACCATCCATCTATTAAGACCGCTGATGTAGCTTCCGGCATCCTCAAGTATCCATTCATTACGTTTGGCCCTTGAACTACTAATTCTCCGACTTCTCCTCTGGGCAATTCTTTTCCGTCCTCATTGACAATTTTGCTCTTGAGGCCTGGTATATTTAGGCCGATAGAGCCTGGTTTGCGGGTTCCCTTTAAAGGATTAATAGCGACAAGAGGAGCAGTTTCTGAAAGACCATACCCTTCCAAGATAAAAACATTATATTTGTTTTCAAATTTTTGTAGCAGCTCGACCGGAATCGAGGCACCTCCTGAGATACACAAGCGAACGGATAAGAAATCTTCCTCCTTGGATTCAGGCGATTGCAAGATAAAATTATACATCGTAGGAACTCCAGCAAACACTGTTGCCTTTTTTTCTCGAATGGTATTGATTACATCAAGAGGGCTGAATTTAGGTAGGATTAGGACAGTTGCCCCGCAAGTAATTGGTGCATTCAGACAAATAGTCATACAAAAAACATGAAACATTGGTAGAACAGCTACTACACAATCTTTACCATGAAGCTCAATTAATTCTGAAATGGCATCTGCATTCGAAGCCAAATTCCGATGTGATAACATCGCACCCTTTGGTTTCCCTGTTGTTCCTGATGTGTATAAAATGACTGCAAGGTCTTCCTGATCAATGAAAGGGCTTAGCCAAACATTATTGTTTGTTTCCATCAGATGCTCCCATGTACATTCCTGATCCTCGGCATCTGTATAAATAACTAGCATTAGATTTTTCAATTGTTCCTTTACTTCTGATAACTTCGGTTCTACAGATACATGAGCAATAACCCCTTTAACTTGGCTATCGTCTAAAATGTAGTTCATTTCCTCTTTCGTATACAAAGGATTCATCGGAACAACAAATGCACCTAATCGTAAAATGCCGTAATACGTAATGAGAAATTCAGGGCTATTTCCTAATAAAAGAGCCACCCCATCTCCCTTCCCAATTCCTCGGGCAGACAAACCAGCAGCCAATTGATCTACCTGCTGATTTAGTTCTCTATAAGTAACACTTTTATCTCTATAGATATAAGCGATACTGTCTGGGAACTTACTTGCACTTCTTTTCAGATTTTCGTCTAAATTATAACTCATTAAATGATTCCCCCCTTTATTCATATGCAAGTGGTTGAACGGTAACTTTTAAGAATATTCAAAATATTATTACGTTAAGTATACTTATAAATAATAATTAAATAAAATTAAAGATTTTAATTTGTAAGTAAGTATTACTAATATTCAAAAAGGGATGTAGCCATTATATTGGAAGCCCTTCAGAATATGTGGGAAGAATTAAGAGGAAAATAACATTTATCCTCTAAAAAAGGACAAACCCACATCTCAGGTTTGTCCTTTTACTTATTTCTTATTTAACCCTTTCTCACTTAAAAACTCTTTCATATGCATTCTCTTCTCTTTAGACATAAACGAGCTCATTGATTCCGTCCATGTTACGTTTTTTTGATTCGAGGATCTTTCTTTATAATACGCACTCATCGTTTCATCGTATTCATTTAATAATCCATCATATTTCTTTTCATCATATCCATTTTCATGAAGGATTGCCGCTACCGGTAAACGCGGTTTAACTCCATGTTCTTCATCTGGTACACCAACTGTCATTCCGAATACAGGATATACTTTATCCGGTATATGAAGCAATTCGCTCACTTCTTTCGGGTTATTACGAATTCCGCCAATATAACAAATGCCGTATCCTAGTGATTCAGCTGCAAGTGCTAAGTTTTGTGCAAATAAAGAGACATCTACTGTCGCTACAATAAAGTCCTCTACTCCCTCATGTTTAACTTCTGTTCCATGTTTCTCACATGCAATTTCTAAACGTTTTAAATCTGCACAGCATACAAAGAATGCGGCGCAGTCTTTCACATGACGATTTCCGGATAATTCTGCTAGTTTAGCCTTTAGGTCTTGGTCTGTTACATAGATAACAGAATACGCCTGTACAAAATGTGAGGAAGCCGCATGCTGTGCAGCTTGCACCATTTTTTCTACTACATCTTTCGAAATTGATTCTTCTTTATATTTACGAACTGAAACGTGTTGCTCCATTTTATGTATCATCTCATTCATGAAAATCACTCCTTTTTTCTCTTCATAAAGAAAAATTAACATACCTTTTTCAATATTCACAACTTATAAGCACAAAAAAGCAATTTTTTTTGAATTGCTTTTTTTATAACGTCTATTAATACGGTAAATGAAATTATATTAACGATAATTTCAATATATCAACGATTCGAAAAAGGTTATCGATTTACCGACAAATAACGACAGATTTACATCAAATTATTTCTTGTCTTATTACGCCGCTTTCAAAACTTTAATACCTTTTACGATATTCCAAATGAAGTAATATATTCCTACAAGAATGAATACCGCATATGTGATAGCCATCCCAATTCCAGCACCATCAGATTGATTGAAGCTTAGACCGTATACGCCTGACACCGCTAATCCAGCAAATAAGATTGCGTACGGAAAAATATGTGACCAAAATGCTTTTTTTGCATGATATTTCACTTCATCTTCTGCAACGAAGTAAACGATAATTGGCAGTAAAAATGGTGCAAAAAAGATACTAAAGTAACAGAGCGAAGATAAAATATTATTACCTTTCATCCGAATCACCTCTAATGTTTTTTGTTATCTTTATTATGTCAGGAATCCACTTTAGAAACTATCACTTTACCTTTCATTAAGATGACAGTTTTGTAAGATTTTCCTCATTAAAAGGAATCCCGCCTGAAATGTCAGGCGGGATTCTTTTTTAACTATATTCGATTCATAAACCAATATTGAGTAATTGCTAAATACTCTCGAACGTTCGATTGAATAATAATTGGCTTCGGTGTTTTCGCTGGAAGACCTTCTAATGTCAATCCTTGTTTTTCTGCAATCTTTTTCGCTCGGAACATATGAAAATCGTTCGTTACAATCATCCCTTTTTTCATATGTTCAGGGATAAGAGGTTTTGAGAATTTAATATTTTCATCTGTACTTGTCGACTTGTCTTCCATTATAATTCGGTCTTCTGCAATATTTTGTTTCATTAATCCTTGTTTCATCGCTAATGCTTCTGTAATATCTTCTCCTTTTCCTTTTCCTCCAGACACAATAGCGATTGTTTTATCATGTGATTTTAAATACTCAGCTGCTTTATCAATACGATATTGTAATGAATAAGACGGTTTCGTTCCATTTACTTTCGATCCGAGTACAATTATATAATCAGCATCGTAGGTGGCATTCATATGCCCATGCTTATAAATGTTATATTGTAAAAAACCCGCATACACGGCGCAAATCATTATAACAACTAAAATATACTTAATTATTTTCTTCTTTCTCATATTCATATACTCCTATTTTCTTTACTTTCTTCATGATAATATCCATTTATTCGTTTGTATACTGACAAATTCCAATTAACCCTAATTTATCCTCCTAAAGGTAATATTTCTATTACTTTCGGGAATAGTAAGTACAACTTCGCACGAAGGAGTGTCCCTATTGCTTCTCTTTTTATGTAACGTATCAGTCTTTTTCATCTTATTTTTACTATCACTTAAGTTACTCGGGAAATCCGCATTAGCACAACTAACTCCTCATGATTTTGGGGCTATTATCTTTTTATCCTATTTAGCTTTTCAAGCCATACCAGTCTCTGGTGCTTTGCAAGCCTTTCTCGGTATGGTTGTTATTACATGTTTGCATTTGCTCCTTACGAAATTAAGCTTATTCAACAAACTAAATCGTTTCATTCTCGGACACCCCATCATTTTAATTAAACATGGTGATATAATTTTTGAGAACTTACAAAAAAGCAGATATCCAATCGCTGAATTACTTTCTAACCTTCGCGTTGCAGGATATCCAAGTGTTCATGAAATTGAATATGCAATTTTAGAAGCGAATGGAGCTATTAGTATTTTACCAAAGAGAGAGCTTGTACCATTAACTCCAAAAGATTTAAACATTGATGTTACATATGCTGGATTACCTATCGCCCTTATCGTTGATTCACAAATTCAATACGATAACTTAAAGTTAATTCATAAAGACGAAAAGTGGTTGTATAAAGAATTAAAAGAAAAAGGAATCACAACTATTAAAAACGTTGCTTTTGCGTCTGTTCAAGAAACGGACGGATCATTTACTATTAGTGTAAAGGAATAAAAAAATCCCCTTACTTGTTTAAGGGGATTTTCTTCATCATATTGCTTCTTTCTCTCCTGCCATGTTTAATGGAACAGGATGTTTCATACGATTCATCGTAAATACGATAATCGCTGTCATTACTTCCGCAACAGGCATAACGAGCCAAATTCCATTTATACCAAATAATTTCGGCATAATCCATAACAATGGAATAATAAATAGTAACCCGCGGCTCATTATAATAAGTACCGATTTTTTCGTTTGTCGCACTGATTGGAAGTACTCTCCATACACAATGTTATAGCCTAAAAATACGTATTGGATAAAGAACAAGCTAATACCTGTTAATGTTAACTCCAATAATTCTGGAGATTGGACATCAAATAGACCGATGATATATTTCCCGAAGAATAATCCGACAATTATCGCAACGCCCCCGAGTATAACTGCAATTTTTACAGCAAACTGCAATCCTTCACGAAGTCTCTCTGATAAATTTGCACCGTAATGGAAACTAGCAATTGGTTGCAATGCAGCACCTACACCGAAGAATAATAGCAATGTCATTGCATGAATACTATTCACCATCGCATAGGAAGCAACCCCTACTTCTCCTGCATATTGGACGAATGCGATATTAAAACCAATCGTTACGATTGCCACCGTACTTTCAGCTGTAAAGCTCGGGAAACCTATTACCATAATTTGTTTAATTGTATCCCATTCAAAATGGAATTTCGTCCACTTTAAAATACTACTTTTTCTAAAGAAGTGGGTTAATAATACAAGGAAACCAATCGCTGCCGAAAGAATAGTCGCTGAAGCAGCACCTGTTACGCCCCATCCCAAAATAAAAATAAAGATATAGTCAAACACTATGTTTAATATAGCCGTTACAACAAGACCTGCCATTGCTAAATTAGGATTTCCATCATTTCGTATAAATGTACTTAAAATATTTTCTAAAACGTATATCATTCCAAATGTTAATAACACGTGTAAATAGTCTAACGCATATGGTAAAATCACTTCATTTGCACCGAACAGATTTGCTAAATCTTCTATTCTCCATAAGCAAATAGCCGCTAAAACACCTACGATAATAACTGCTACTGTCATAGATTGAGTAAAAATAGATCTTGCTCTTTCTAATTTATTTTCACCTAGTGCAATGGAATATAATGTTGCCCCGCCCATTCCAATCCATAATGAAATCGAGAAGAAAATTGAAAACGCTGGAATCGCCACGTTTACCCCTGCTAAACCGTTCGCCCCAACTCCCCTACTAATCATGACCGCATCAATCACAATATTAACTGACATTAATACCATTCCAAGAACGGCTGGTATTAAATAAGAAATAAATAAACTTTTAATTGGTTTTTCTCTTAATTTTTCTGTTGCTTCCATACTATTGCTCCTTTTTTCAACGCTCTGTTCACAGTTTAAACCTTCAAGTAACTTGAAGGTCAAGAGAGAATTAAAAAATAGGTAACTGAATTATACTAATAAATATCAATCTGTAATCCACTCAAAGGTTTTTACCTTATTTTTCTACTACAGGAATTTGAATTTCTGTTACTTGCTCATCTGGATTTTCTGTTACAGACCAATCAATCAACCCAATCTCAATCGAATCTCCATTCACTTCGTAACCTTCTTTATCAATGTATGTAAGTAACTTCTTATACGTTGCATCTGTTTCTTCATACGGTCCATGATGATAAGAACAAGCAAATAAACCTTCTTTAATTTCATCTGAACTATGCAATTCATACGGCATATAATCCAAAAGAATAAACACACTGCTATACGCTTGAAACTCCTTTTGCATTAATGCTTTTTTTGAAATTGTCACACCTATATCTCCTGAAAATAGACTATCATCAATTTGCTTCATATTTTTTTGAAGCGAATGGATATAATATTCAAACATATCATCTGTCGTATTGGGCGCCACTGCAATCGCGGTTATTTTTCTTTTCGGTATCTTTTTCATAACAATTCGATCTGTTTCCGCTTTCGTCGCCTTCTTTATTAAATGAATTCTATGTTCCATTTTTGCCAAAGCATACTCAACTTCTCTTTGTTTTTTCAGCATCAGTTCTTGTTGCTTTTCAAGTAAATTGAGTGCGTAAGCTGGATTTCTTTCATCAATATATTTCTTAATTTCCTTTAAAGGAATATTTAACTGGCGTAAAAATTTTATCATATCTAATAGTGAAAACTGATCGATTGTGTAATAGCGATAATTCGTTTGCGGATCTACAATAGACGGATGAAAAATTCCTTTTTCATCATAATAGCGTAAAGTAGATTCCGCTATATTATGCATTTTTGCCATTTCTCCAATTGTAAAACATTTATTTAATAACATATACCCTACTCCAATTCGTTAAAAATGTAGCCTTATTTCTTCTTATTATATAGTGATTCCCTCCATACCTAAATCGAATCCTATCATGAAAATCTGCTATTTTTTCATTGATTTTTACTAAATTTTATTATATATTAATTACAGGTTCAAATTACAAGTTCAAAAGAACCTGTAATAAGATCCTTTGTTTAATGGGTTTTTACATATTTTCATTAGGCAAATTCCGAGAAATCGTTTAATAAAAATACAAAGTGATAAGGAGAGGATTAAATGGAATTCGAATTTTTCTTTCAAATTGCACTTATTTTATTAAGTACAAAGCTTGCTGGTGACCTTAGTGTTAGATTAGGCCAACCTTCTGTACTTGGTAAATTAATTGTCGGTATCGTTATCGGTCCAGCTGTATTAGGTTGGATTGAAAATTCAGAGCTTCTAACGCAATTAAGTAATGTCGGGGTTATTCTTTTAATGTTTATGGCAGGACTTGAAACAGACTTAGATGAATTAAATGCAAATCGTAATTCTTCTTTAGCAGTTGCACTCGGAGGTATCATTCTTCCATTCGTAGGTGGTTACGTTTCCGGTCTTGTTATGGGAATGGAACAAGGGAACGCTGTCTTTTTAGGATTACTTCTATGTGCAACAAGTGTTAGTATTTCCGTTCAAACACTTCGCGATTTAGGTAAGATGAAAACACGTGAGAGTACAACAATGCTTGGAGCAGCTGTATTCGACGACATTCTTGTTGTTATTTTATTAGCATTCGCAATGAGCTTCTTAAGTACAGATGATGTTAACTTAACAATGGTTATCTTGAAGAAAGTAGTATTCTTTGCTTCTATTATTTTAATCGGTTGGAAAGGTGTTCCAGCGATTATGCGTTGGTTATCACCACTACGCGTATCGGAGTCTATCGTTAGCGCAGCACTTATCATCTGTTTCTCATTCGCATATTTCGGCGAACTATTAGGAATTGCTGGTATTATCGGTGCTTTCGCAGCTGGTATCGCTATTTCTCAAACGAACTACAAACATGAAGTAGAAAAGAAAGTAGAACCAATTGCTTACGCTATGTTCGTACCAGTCTTCTTCGTTAGTATCGGTATGAATATTACATTTGACGGTATTGGTGATCAAGTTTGGTTCATCTTAGCATTAACAGTTATCGCTGTATTAACGAAACTAATCGGTTGTGGATTCGGTGCACGCATGACTGGATTTGATGCAAAATCTTCTGCAATTATCGGTGCTGGCATGGTTTCACGTGGTGAGGTTGCACTTATCATCGCAGGAACAGGACTTTCTTCTGGCTTATTAGCGCAAGATTATTTCACAGCTATCGTTATTGTCGTTATTTTAACAACAATGATTACACCACCAATGTTAAAATACACTTTTGGTGCTAAAGATAAAGCAATGAAAGCAAGTAAATAACTTTACTATAATAAAAGGAGATTACTATCTTATAAGATAGTAATCTCCTTTTTACTAGTTAAATACGTTCCATCGCCGTCTTCACCGTTCCAACAACGAAAGCAATTTCTTCACTTGAAATAACAAGAGGCGGTGCTAATGTTAAGACATTATTATAGCCTGCCGTTGTCATACCATTGCGTCCGATAATTAATCCCTTTTCTTTACAAGCATTTACAACACTTGCAATTTTATCGTTATCAACTGGCTCTTTCGTCTCTTTATCATTTACTAGTTCAATTCCAACTAATAGCCCTTTCCCTCTAATATTCCCAACAAGCGGATGCTCTCCAATTTCTTCTTTTAATTGATTTAATAAAAGTGAACCCATTTGTGCAGAGCGCTCAATTAAATTTTCATTTTCCATAATTTCTAAATTTTTAAGCGCTAATGCACAAGCCGCTGGATTCCCACCAAATGTATTAATATGGCGGAAGAATTCATATTCTCCCGTTCCTTTAAATGCTTCATATATTTCTTTTTTCACAGCTGTTGCAGATAATGGTAAGTATGCACTCGTAATCCCTTTCGCCATCGTAATAATATCTGGCTTTACATCATAATTCATAAATCCAAATGCTTTTCCTGTGCGCCCAAAACCGCAAATAACTTCATCACTAATGAGTAATGCCCCGTGTTTTTGACACGTTTCATGAACAGCTTTCATATAGTCTTGTGGCGGCATTAATATGCCTCCTCCTGTAATAATTGGTTCCATAATAAAAGCTGCAATCGTTTCACTTAATTCCCATGTCATAACACGATCTACTTCTTTTACACATTCTACATCATAAATATTTTGTGATTCCATTTCTGGCATGCGGTAGCAATCCGGCGGCGTTACATGTAAAAATCCTGAAGCAAATGGCTCATATTGATATCTGCGCTGCGCTTGTCCCGTCGCTGCCATCGTTGCCATTGTATTTCCATGATACCCACGGTAACGTGACATAAATTTATAACGATGTGGCTCACCTTTTTGAGCATAATATTGCCTTGCTATTTTAAAAGCTGTTTCATTCGCTTCTGAACCACTATTAGAGAAGAATATAACATACTCTCCACCAAGCCACTCATTTAACTTTTCCGCAAGCTTTATAGCCGGCTCATGTGATTGTGACATCGGAAAGTATGATAACGTTTGTAATTGTTCATAAGCCGCCTCTGCAAGCTCTTTTCTTCCGTATCCACTATTCACACACCAAAGACCACTCATACCATCTAAATATCTTTTCCCTTGTATATCTTCAACCCAGCACCCTTCTGCTTTTGCCCCTACCATTGTATTATTTGGACTAAAGGGACGCATTCCGTGCCAAACATATTGTTCATCTTTTGCTAATAATTCATTAGTTTGTTTCGTTTTCATCATTTCTTCCACCTTCCATAACAACTTATTTTTCACAAAAGCTGCGCTGGTGCCATGATGATTTAAATTTCTCCCTGCTATTTTCATTCCACAAAACAAAGACAAATCCTACCCAAAATAAAGTAATATTTATAATAAAATTCCAAAAGAAAAAGGAGCTTTTCTTATATATCGAAAAGCTCCTCTTTTTTTAATGTGAAGATGCATCGTTAATACCATGACCAGTATTAGATTTCACAAGAATTTCATCAAACTTCGCTGCATCTTCTTTCTCACTAGAGAAAACAGTTCCTAAATATGCTGCAAGGAATCCAAGCGGAATAGAAACAATTCCAGGTGTCGTATATGGGAATATCGCTTCCCCGACAAAAATAGCTTTTCCAGCTACAGGATTCCAAACGTTTGGACTTAACGCTACGAGAACGATCGCTGACACAAGACCTACGATCATACCAGAGATTGCACCCGTTGTGTTAAAGCGCTTCCAATATATTGTAAATAATATAACTGGTAGGTTTGCACTAGCAGCAACTGCAAATGCTAGTGAAACTAAAAATGCTACGTTCAATGTTTGAGCAAATAACGCTAGTATAATAGATAATACCGCTACTCCAATAGACGCATAACGAGCCATGGATACTTGCTCTTTTTCCGTTGACTTCCCTTTACGAATAATCTCATTATAAAAATCATGTGCGAAAGCTGATGCTGCTGTTAATACAAGCCCTGCTACTACAGCTAAAATAGTTGCAAAGGCGATTGCTGATACGAAAGCAAATAAGAAATCTCCACCTAACGCTTTAGCTAATAGAGGTGCTGCCATATTACCAGCAGGGTTCGCTTTAATAATTGCCTCATTTCCTACAAACGCCGCTGCTCCAAACCCTAGGAAAATTGTCATAATATAAAACGCACCAATTAACCACGTAGCGTACACAACAGATTGACGTGCCGTTTTTGCATCACGTACTGTAAAAAAGCGGACAAGAATATGCGGTAATCCCGCTGTACCAAGTACTAGTCCTAAATTTAAAGAAAGTGTATCGAGACCATCTTTATACTTTACTCCCGGATTTAAAAACGAATCTTTTAATGGAGTAGCTGTTTTCATTTGAGCGAACATTTCAGTCACACTGAAATTAAATTTTGAGAAAACGATAACAGAAATAATAAATGTACCAGCCATAAGTAGTACAGCTTTAACAATTTGTACCCAGCTCGTAGCAGTCATACCACCAAAAATAACATACACTGTCATAAGTGTGCCCACGATTAATACAGATGTCGTATATTCTATGCCTAATAATAATTTAATAAGTGCACCTGCACCAACTAATTGTGCAATCATATAAAAAATTGAAATCGTCATCGTATTAAGCGCGGCAATACCACGAACTTTTTTCGCATCAAAACGTGCGGCAATCATATCAGCAAGCGTGTATTTCCCTAAATTTCTAAGCGGTTCTGCAACGAGATATAGTACAACTAAATAAGCAACTAAAAAGCCGATACTATAAAAGAATCCATCAAATCCAGTTAGCGCTATTGCTCCAGCAATACCGAGAAATGAAGCAGCAGACATGTAATCCCCAGCAATGGCTAGACCATTCTGCCAACCCGTTAATCCTCCTCCAGCCGTATAAAACTCACTCGCATTTTTCGTTTTTTTCGATGCAAAATAGGTTATAACGAGCGTACCGAGAACGATAATTAAAAATAGGGCAAAAGCAGTCGTATTCAAATTCAGCCCCTCCCCTTTTGCATGTCTTGCAGAATTTTTTGTGAGATTTCATCAAATGATTCTGCTTTTTTGCTATAAATCTTACATAATGCCCATGTCATTATAAATTGTGTAAAAGCAAATACCCATGCCCATGTAACATCACCAAATGCTGGTGTATTGAGCACTTTTGAATACGATGTTAATATTGGAAGCGCAATAAAAAAACTTAAAAAGAAAATACTCATCGGAACAATAAACTTCTTTTTCGTATTTAATAGCAATTGAAACTCTTCTGACTGAACAACTTCTGTATAATTCACTTCATTTTGCAACTTACGTGCTGACGTATCATCTCGTTTCATTCTCTGATCCCCTCTCTTACTTGAAATACAATTCCCCCTTGTATACCAAAAGACTAAATTTTATAAATATTCAGAAACTTATTTTCATTTTAGACAATCCAAACATCCCTGCAAAGATTTTTCGATAGACATTTTTCGGCATTTTCTCCTAAGTTTTTAATATACTTTTTCAAAATAAAGTGCAACTTGATTCCGTAGAGATTTTGTACACCCCACACGGATTAATAGCCCGGTTCGCACAAATAGCCGCATGAAGTGAAGCTCGATAAATCTTTTCCTCATTTAAAATAGAAGTAGTGCTTATCGCACTACTTCTGTCTTTTTTTCCTTTTCTAAATTACGGGCTGTTTCGCTTAATTCAACTTCTTTCCCATCTTTAAGCGTTCCAAATATAAAATCGAACACTGGATTTGAAACACCAAACCAAAACTTTTCATTTTTATAATGGTGTAATATATGCTGTTTTTTTAACCATCTTCCAAACTTAGTGACGGGGCGAATCGGCTTATGCGCAATATAATGTTTCCATTCATAAACGAGGAGCATGATAATCATTCCGATTCCAAATGAAAGTGTAATAGTAACACTTTTTGTAATACCATATGCTATAAGTAAATATATAGTAAAGCTAGGTATACTAAACCATACAGGCAAAAATAAAAGTTTTAAATCATCTGGATATACGTGATGATCATAATGTAACCTTCTTAACATTTTTAATAAAAATGCATTTTTAGGCGGCTTTAAATGGAATAAAAAACGATGTGTCATATATTCGTTAAGCGTATAAAAAACAATCCCAAACACACATGCTAACATACCTATCAATGTAAAAAATTGCATTTTTAAAATAATGATAAAAATAAATAGAATACTATACATAATAACGATATCATGTTGCAAAAAGAACTCTTTCCCCACTCTCTTCATCTTTCTTCCCCCTTTCCCCAAAAAACAGCCGCAACATATCGTTACGACTATTTCTTTTCTATCCCTATTTTATTCTATTCACTTTACAAATTTGCCTGCTGCTCTATTGTCGAGAAAAAATTGTTCGGTCCAAATATATTTTGCTTCGGAATAATATGTTCCACTGCAAATACTGTTACTTCGCCCCTTTGGACTTCTCCAATAATGAGCCCAAATAATTCATGATTTACCGCAAACGTCGGTTGCTTCGTTTGCAGCAATCTTGCTGCAATATGAAATACTGCCTCATATAATGGATTCCTATCAGTAATTTCTTTTCGGATTTTTGGTGCTAACGTGATAATAATTTCTTTTCCGTCAATAGTGGTTCGATACATAAAAATCTCCCCTTCAATCTTATGTGAACAACTGTAAAGCCTTGTATGCAAAATGGATAGAATATCCTACTAAAATAATACCTGCTCCGGCTGTTATATAGCCAAGTGCTTTTTTCTTTAATAAAGTCCTTCCAAAATGTACAGAAAAAGCAATATTTAAGTTCCACAAAATAATACCAACAATAATGCAAAGACTGTACAAAAAAGCTTCTTGTTTCGTTACCTTTGTAAGTAATGAGCTAAGTGTACTTCCGTATATGCCAAACCAAAAAACAAGATTTAATGGATTGGATATCGCAATTAAAAAACCTGCCATAAAAGATTGTTTAAGGCCACCTACCTCTTCTTTGTTATATTCCATATTCGAGTGGGAAATTCCTTGTTTTACACTTTGAAACCCTAAATAAAATAACAAGAAAAAACCAATGCAATACATAAATGCTTGTACATATGTATACATAAACACAAAAGATAAACCGAAATAAATAAGAAGCATAAACAAAATATCAGCAGTCATTCCCCCAATTCCCACAATCCACGCATGCCAAAATCCACGTTCAATTCCTCTTTTTAACATTTCAATATTAATCGGACCTACCGGCGCAGCTAATGAAATACCTAACACAATTTGTTGTATAATTGCTCCAAACATAGCTCTATCCTTTCTACTTCCTTTACCATTAAGTAATGATGTAAATTTTAAAAATAGACTAGCTTTTATAAGAAATATTCACTACTAAAATACCCTTTTTTATCCAAAATATACAAAAGAGTCATCCAGATGATGGCTCTTATTTTTCTACTTTATAATGGAAAGGACATTTCCCTTTAATCGGATCAATATCATCCCCAATGAAATATTGCTTCCATTCTCGATGATCAGGATCACCATAATGACTAATGTTAGGATGTTTCGGCAACTGATCCCACTTTTCAACTCGCTCACGAACCATTTGTCTTGAATACGCTCCTTTAGGACGATCTCCTTCTAACCCATCGAAAATAGTTCTTGGTTGAAACCCAATAACGAGTGAATTTCCTAAATGTCTAGTTTTCCGCTGTTTATAAGCCGGTGCATTCCCAAATGCAAATATTGGTTCACCACCAAATGAAAATTCCCATAAATAGTGGTCTGGATTTTTTGGAATTTGTTGCGGCCATGTTTGATCATCGTTTTCATGTAAATACTGTAGTACTTTCCAAAAATAATCTCGATAATATTCGAGTGATTGCTCTTCACGTTCAGGTTCGATAAATAGAAAAAATCCTCTTCTTACAAGCGGTCGTTCTTTCATTAACTCCAAGAAAGATAACATTGTATTTGACAAATGACCCCAATCATTATGAGAAAGAAACGAGTAACGGAGCTCATTCTTTTTTAAAGCTGTTAAACCGAAATAACACGGAAAAGTTGGTTCTAACACAACACTCGAAAAATTATGAAATTCTTCTGCAACCCATTTTGGTATGTCGGCTCTATTTCTCATTCCTTCATTATCTAATAAATAAGACTCACCCATTCTTTCACCTCATTATGTACAGCATTCACTTAAGAATATTACATATTCGGCTTGTCCTATACCTTTTAAAAATTCAGTTGAAAAATTATTTAAAAATACAAAAAGTTAAAAGCGTTTACTTGACTAAATTCTACCAATTCGTGTATATTTAAATTAATCATTTAGCAGAATATTCAAGATTATAGCACTTTTAGTTTATATTATCGTTTAAATGAATTTCACTAAATGAAAATAGTAAACGCTTTTAGGAGGAATTGTAACATGCAAGGAAAAGTAAAATGGTTTAACAACGAAAAAGGTTTTGGATTTATTGAAATGGAAGGCGCTGACGATGTATTCGTACATTTCTCTGCTATCCAAGGCGACGGCTACAAAGCTTTAGAAGAAGGTCAAGAAGTATCTTTCGACATCACTGAAGGAAACCGTGGACCTCAAGCTGCTAACGTAGTAAAACTTTAATCCAACATATGAAAGGAGGTTACCTTACTTGGTAACCTCCTTTGTTATTCCTTTGTATATTTCCGTTTTACAGAGCAAAAACTATGTGAAATGTGCAAAATACAAAGGAGGCAATAACAATGGGATCACATGTAAATGATTTTGAAGAAGTAAAATTCCGTGTAGAAACGGCACAAAAAATGGTAGGTTCTGCAACAATTTCAATGGATCCAGACACATTAGAGCATGCCACTACTGCCGTAGAAGCAGCTCGCTCTCAACTTGAAATTATGAAATCTGTTGCGACAGATTTAGATGAACCATTTCTAATGAATGAGGAAAAGAAATTAAGCAAGTGCGAGCATCAATTAAACGAAGCAAAGCACTAAAAAAAACATCCAGAGAATTTTCTCTGGATGTTTTTTCATGACAACTGTTCTCCATACTTTTTCAATGTTTCTCCAACTGTACATTGTCGTATACAAAATGAATGGGCGTAATATTTACTATTTGTCTTTCGATTATGTTCTCGCAAAAAACATCCTTCACAATATGTTTCTAATAAGTCATTTACCTCCGTAATGAGTTGCTTTTTATCCACCTTTGCACCTCTCTATTCGGTTATTTCTTTATGACTATCAATGACCGTCCCTTCTAATGCTTGCGTCGCTAATTGATGTGCTTCTTTATTTTGTTTTCTAGATATTGGCTCACATACAAGTTTTAATTTCATTTGCTTCGCCTTTTGTTCAATTTGATCTAAATAATGATTTAAATGTTCATCATAGCAAGGCCATTCTCCGGCTAATTGCTGCAGCACCACTTGAGAATCTCCGCGAAGTGTAACTGCTTCATACTTAATCCCTAATTCTTCGAGTATATTTATGCCGTATAATAATGATGCATATTCCGCTTCATTATTATCATATATACCATCTATATATGCGTTGCGGCGAATTCGGTAGTTTTTATTTCCTTTTTTATAATACACACATATACCTACTCCAGCTTCTTTCGTCTGCAGATCATAACCACCATCAAAATAAACATATATTTCTTGAAGCTCTTCCTCCACTTGTTTACTCAGCTTTTTCATTTCTTTTAATGACCACTCTGCATCCATTTCATCGTAAAATAAAATTTCTTTTACTCTTCCTGTTTTCTCGAAATCCTCTGCAAATTGAAGTACTTCCTCTATGTTCATATAATCTGTTGTTAATTCCGTCTGCAAACCACGCTTCGTTTTATACAACCAATGAATTTTATATTTCATACTAGATTCCCCTTATATAAGACTTCATATATATATTTTATTATATTTTATCAAGAGTCACAGTATTATATTCACTATAATCACATACAAAAAGAGCTATCCCCTATAGGAACAGCTCTTTCATCTATTACATAAACCTTTCAAATTGCACTCGCTTATTAACCCAGTACATTACAGGCATACCGATTGCCATTACAATAAATTCACCAGCTGCACATGTTAACCAAGTCCATAGGAATGGCAGATCAAATGCAAGATGAAGTTCAATTGCAATCATAAACATTGTAATCGTAAAGATAACTGTATTAAAAATCATACGAGCCCAAACACCTTTAATAAATCGCATTGATATAATCGTTGCAACTAGCGCAAGAATAGATTGCCCTACTCCAAATACCAAATCGTAAGCGATCATTGGTGAGAAAAAGAGATTCGTTAAAAATACACCTAATACAATTCCGTAAATTGCTTTCTTATTAAATACAACGAGATGATTAAACATCTCTGAAATACGGAACTGTACATTCGTAAAGCCAAATGGCTGAATAAGCATAGAAACAGCAATATATAATGCCGCTAAAATACCATTTCCGACTAATGTTCTTATATTCATGACAAAATCTCCTTAGTTTTTTTACGTGGGATGGTTTCGAACCACGTTATTCGTTTTTAAGCAACAAGATTATATTTTACGCAATAGGCACTCTTTCGTCAATAGATTCCTATCATGAACTACCTTTTTTCTTTTAGACAACGTATAATGAAACATATGAAATATTTAGGAGGTTTCACTTCATGACCGCAACAATTCAAAACGAAAAAGTGATCGTTTCCACTTCTGACAAAGGTGCAGAACTGCAAAGCCTTCGCTTAAAAGAAGACAACACAGAATACCTATGGCAAGGTGATTCTACTTATTGGGGACGTCGTGCACCTATTTTATTCCCCATTGTCGGCCGATTAGTAGATAATACATACTACGTAGATGGAAAACCTTATTCTTTAACTCAACACGGCTTTGCTCGTGATCTTACCTTCTCTGTAAAAGAGCAAAGTGAAACAAAAATCACTTATATCGTTACGAGTAATGAAGAGACACTACAAAAGTATCCATACGAATTTGAATTACTTGTTTCTTATGAGTTAGAAGAACAAAATATACATGTTACATATGAAGTAAATAATCCTTCTTCAAAAGAGATGTTCTTCTCAATTGGAGCACACCCTGGATTCAATTTCCCATTAGTAGACGGCGAATCATTTACAGATTATCATCTATCATTTAATGGTTCAGAACGCTTAGAAACAAGTGTACTAGAAGGACCTTATCTTTCAAGTAACAAGCAACTAATCGCTGAAAATACGAAAGAGTTACCACTTACATACGATCTATTCAAAAATGACGCACTTATTTTTGAAAATATGAATACGAATGAAATTTCGATTCGCTCACATAAGCATAATAAATTTGTAAAAGTAGAATTTGATGGGTTCCCATTTGTCGGCGTATGGACACCAGGAGACAACGCACCTTTCTTATGTATTGAACCTTGGTATGGAATCGCTGATGAAGTAAAACCAGCAAAAGATTTCAAAGAAAAAAAAGGAATTCAGTCTTTACAAGCGAATGAAACATTTACATGTCGTTATAGCATTACAATTGGATAAGTACTCTATCCCCTACTTCGAGAACACTTTTAAGTAGGGGATAATCTTATAATTTGGAGGTTTCGCATTTTGATTGAAGTATATATTGATGGTGCAACAAAAGGAAATCCTGGCCCTTCTGGTGCGGGAGTGTTTATTAAAGGCATACAACCGCCTGTACAATTATCATTACCACTTGGGACAATGTCCAATCATGAAGCAGAATACCATGCTTTACTTGCAGCATTAAAGTATTGCACGGAGCATAATTATAGCATTGTATCTTTTCGTACAGACTCTCAGCTTGTTGAGCGAGCTGTTGAAAAAGAATACGCAAAAAATAAAATGTTTGCACCACTATTAGAAGAAGCATTGCAATACATAAAAAGTTTCGACCTCTTTTTTATTAAGTGGATTCCAAGTAGTCAAAATAAAGTAGCTGATGAATTAGCTAGAAAAGCTATCTTACAAAATTAACGGGGGTATGATTGTGAAAAAAAATTGGATTGCTCCTCTTGCTTTATTATTTGTCTCTTTTATTTGGGGAGCTACGTTTGTTGTCGTTCAAAATGCTATGTCTTTTGTCGGGCCATTTACTTTCAATGGCATTCGCTTTTTATTCGCTGGAATTATTTTATTATTCGTTCAAATGATTTTCTCACAGAAAACTTCAAAACAAGAATTAAAACATAGTAGTTTAGCTGGATTGATGGTCGGGTTCTTCTTATTTGTCGGCTATTTATTACAAACATTCGGCTTGCTTTATACAACGTCTTCAAAAGCTGGTTTCTTAACTGGACTTAGTATCGTTATGGTTCCGATTCTGTCTTTTATCTTTTTAAAACAAAAGGCTACAATTTTCATCGTACTTGGTATTGCTGTAGCAACAGCAGGTTTGTATTTATTAACGGCTGGTGATTCTTTTCAATTAAACATTGGAGATATACTCGTTCTCGGTTGTGCTGTCGCATTCGCTGCGCATATTCTCATTAACGGGTTCTTTTCTAAAAAAATATCCCCTTTATTATTAAGCACATCACAAGTATTAGCTGTTGGTATGTTTTCTTCTATTTGCGCTTTTTTATTTGAAGATTGGGAAAAATTATTTTCAGTATCACTATGGACGAATCAGTCCTTTTTATTCGCACTCTTTCTAACTTCCCTGTTTGCAACATCCATTGCTTTTTTCATTCAAACATCAGCACAAAAACATACATCTCCAACGAGAGTAGCAATTATTTTCGCAATGGAACCAGTTTTTGCTGCATTAACAGGCGTTCTAGTTGCAAACGAGCAGCTTTCCGTCTCTGCTATCGTTGGGTGTCTTTGTATTTTCTTAGGAATGATTTTTGTTGAATTACCTTCCAAAACAAAAAAAGAAGCGCGGGCTGCGTGAAGTTACGCTTGTAACTTCCGCATAAAAGCCTTAGCGCTTTTTTTATCTGTAATTTCTTCTTCTTTCAATCGTTCTAATAACGCTACAAAATAACTGCCATCAAACTGCAATTGATGTTTAATCGTCGCTTCTATTGCTGCGTTCACAATCCCATCAGATGAACCAGTATATCCTTGTCCGAACATAATAAATCCTTGTGCTTCCTCTGATAGTTTAAATCCTTTCGTATGTAAGAATGAAAGATAATCTTCTACTGTTTGCATGATATTCCCACCTACTCAAAAATTCTCCACTTCCTATCATACATGTTTTTACACACTATGAGAATGAAATTTCTTTGACAACTTTGTAAATCAATCGTCTACTTCGCTTACAATGGAGGATTTCCTTACAATATGAAAGAATATGTAAAGTGGAATTTATTTCATATAAAAGGGGATACAAAATGAAACAAGCACTATTAATTATTGATGCGCAACAAGAGTTAATTGATGGAAATGAACAAGAAAATGAAGTTTTTCGTAAAACTGAGCTATTAGCTACACTAAATACAGCTGTACAAAAAGCAATAGATTCAAATGCTCTTATTGTTTTCGTAAGAGATATCGATGTTGCTTCTGGTAGTGGCGTGGGCTTTGAAGTACATAATCAAATTAAAGTACCTCAGTCTGCAACCCTTATTAATAAAGCAGCAACAAATTCATTCTACGGTACTTCGTTACTTGAACTTTTAAAAGAAGAAAAAATCAATCACATTGTTATAGGTGGCTGTAAAACAGAACATTGCATCGACACCGCTGTTAGGACAGCTACTGTACAAGGCTTTGATGTTACGTTAATTAAAAACGGTCATTCAACAACTGATTCTAACGTATTGTCTGCAGAGCAAATTATCTCTCACCATAATAAGATTTTACACGGTCATTATAACGTTGATCATTTTTCTATGGTGAGAGATATCGAGGAAGATCTCTTTCAACCAACTCATGACCAATATCGTGATTAAATGAACGATAAAAAAGAATCCTTTTCACGAAAGGATTCTTTTTTATCCAAAAATTTGTGCTGCAATACTATATAATTCTCCATTTCTTTTCAAAAATTGAGCATTATTTTTCATCATAATTGGTGGTGTATTCACTTTTTTAAAACCAGTAACCTCTAATTCTTTCATAAAATCTTTCTTTCCTTCTGGTACATCTATTCTTAATTTTCCGTTATGCCCTTTTGCTAAATCATGTACTATTCTCATTGCCACCACATCACTTTTAGCAACGACCGGTCCTATTATTTTATTTTCTGGTGTTTGTATACTTAAACCGTAACCTAATACATTTTGTTTGTTGTCCTTTACAACGATGCACTGTTCACTTTGTATAATTCTTTTCTTTAAAAACTCTTTTCTATTTGTTCCAAAAGCATATTCATCTATTTTTATTATTTTTTCTAAATCACACTCTTCATAATTCATCATACAATCTCCATTTCCTACACAATGATCATTCGCATTGTACGAGTTACATATGTATTTAGAAACATAGCTTACTGCCCTAAATCCTAATTTTTCATATAAAGGCTTCCCCTCATCCGTAGCAATAAGCATAATTGGAGTTTGAGCCGATACGCTCTTGATGCATGAATTCGTTATCGCCTTTCCAATCCCACTTCCCTTATAATTTGGATGTACAATCACCATTCCGATAGACGCTAATTTCTCCCCATATAATATAATTGCAGCGCTAGCAATAAGTTCCTTTCTCTCATTCCATACGCCGTATACAATACCTGAGTTGAAAATCGTTTCAATTTCTTCTCTGTTATAATCCCAGCCAATATAAGAAGATAATGCAACAATATCCTCTATTTTTTCTTTTCTAAGACGCTCCACCCTAAATTCCAATTCAATCATACTCCATCCCCTTATCTAGACATTTGAATCAATCTTCCCAAATCAACTTGTACATGTTTCCCTTTATTTGTCACACACATATTCTATTTTGACCAAGACTATATTGTAAATGAGGTGATAACATGCCCATTACGAATCGATTTTCTACCACCACTAACGGCGCACTCGCTATTACAGGAAACACTTTAGGCTTAAGTAAAATTAGTAACCAAAACCGTGCTGGTACAATCGGGGCAATTGGTGCATTCGTAACTACGAATACTGCTTTACAAGTAACTACTTTTCCTGCAGGTACAACGTTAAACTATACACAAAATAGTTCTACTGCTATTTTAAATATCCCTGCTGGTAGTACTATTCTTTACGCAGAACTTGTTTGGGGTGGAAACTATTTATCTCGTGATCAAAACATTACGAGTGTATTAGGAAACCCCGTTTCTTTCACAACACCTGTGTCAACATACTCGATTACCCCTTCAGCTGTTACAGCTTCAAATCAAACTTTTGTTTCTGGATCTGTCACATTTGGATTTTATACACGCTCAGCAGATGTAACAACTCTTATTCAAGCTGGAGGTTCTGGTTCTTATACTACGGGAGCTGTCCCTGGACTTGTAGATCCTATAGATGCTTCTAATGGAACAATTAATTCGGCTGGATGGACGCTTATCGTCGCTTACCAAAACGGGACATTACCCGCAAGAAACTTAACAATTTACGTAGCTGGTAACCGTGTTTCTGCAGAAACTGGTAGTGCCGATGTATCTGTCTCAGGGTTTTTAACACCTGCTGGAGGGCCTGTAAGCGGGAGATTATTTTTAAGCTCTACTGAAGGAGATGCTGATTTAACCGGGGATCAAGCTTTATTTGGACCAAATTTCAGTTCATTAAATGCTTTGTCTGGGCCAAACAATGCTGTAAATAATTTCTTTGGTTCTCAAATTAATAATGCTGCAGGGAACTTAGATACAACTGGGACATTTGGAACGCGAAACCAAAGTGCCTCTTCAAGCACCAACATCTCTGCTGGTAGGCAAGGCTGGGACATTACTTCCATTGATATTTCTCCTTATTTAACAAACTCCCAAGTTTCCGCTGCAATCCGTTTAACAACTAACGGTGACGCATATATGCTAAATACAGTCGGCTTACAAATCAATATAAATTCACCTAATATACAAGCAACTAAAAGCGTGAATAAAAGTGTTGCTGCAATTGGAGATATTCTCACTTATACAGTTACTGTTCCTAACACCGGTCTTCTTCCTGCAAATAACGTTACTTTTACAGACATTCTTCCTAATGGCACTTCCTTTATACCTGGCAGCGTAACGATAGATAACGTACCACAAACAAATGCAAATCCGTCCGCCGGTATATCTCTTGGGACAATTAATAATAGCTCTTCTCGTACAGTAACTTTCCAAGCGACTGTCGTTTCTCTTCCAAGTCAAAACCCTATCGCTAACACTGCTAATATTACCTTTCAATATACACCAATTGCTGGAGGAACAACTTTTAGCGGTATTGCAACAAGCAACTCTGCTGGTACACAAATTAACCTAGCAGATATTAATGGAACAAAATCCATTAACAAACTATTTACCGATATTGGTGAAACATTAACTTACAGTATTTCCTTAGCTAATATAGGAAATATCGCTGCAACGAACGTTATATATACGGATCCAATTCCTAGCGGGACTACTTTTACCCCTAATAGTGTAACTGTTAACGGAGTGACTCAAGCTGGCGCAAATCCCGCTACTGGTATATCAATTGGATCTATTGCTGCAAATTCTACTGCTACTATTTCATTTCAAGTATTCGTTCCTTCTATCCCGCAAACAAATCCAATATTAAATAGTGGTACAACAACATATCAATACATTCCTGTACCAAATCAACCGGCAGTAAGTGGGACTGATACGACAAATATTGTCTCCACTCAAGTGAATAATGCTACTGTAACAATGACGAAAGCAGTAGATAAAAACTATGCAGATATTGGCGATACACTAACTTACACTGTTGCCCTTACATGTACAGGGAATACGAATGCGAACAATGTTATTTTTACAGATGCCATTCCTACAGGAACAACTTTTGTCCTAAACAGTTTAACAATAGATGGCACGACACAAGTTGGCGCAAATCCGGCTAATGGTGTGAATATAGGATCTATCCCAACTGGCACGACCAAAAATGTTTCATTTCAAGTAGTAGTAAATACAATTCCTCCATCAAATGTCGTATCTAATGGATCAAGCGCTTCTTATCAGTACACCGTCAATCCTAGTCAATCACCCGTTACAAAAAACATTTCTTCTAATCTCGTTTCTACTCAAATTAACAATGCAAATTTAACATTAACAAAGTCTACAAATAAACAATTTGCTACTATTGGAGATACAATAAGTTATACTATCCTTATTACAAACAGTGGAAATACAGCCGCAACTAACGTACAGCTAACAGATCCACTTCCAAATGGTACGATATTAACACCAGGTTCTGTAACACTCAATGGCGTTTTACAAAATGTAGATTCTCTCGTTGGTTTACCTATCGGTACAATTCCTAGCGGAGCTACTTTTACCCTTTCTTTCCAAGTAACAGTCATCAATATTACTGCACAAAATCCTATCGTTAATAACGCTTTCGCTTCTTATATTTATACTGTAAATCCAAGTCTGCCACCAACTTCAAAAGCAGCAAATTCTAATTCTGTTTCATCAACAATTAGACTAGCAAATGTTCAAGCTATTAAATCTGTAGATCAAACGTTTGCAGAAGTTGGAGATGTATTAACTTACACCTTTGCTCTTACAAACGACGGAAACGTTGCGGCGAACAATGTATTACTATCCGATTCCATTGCGAATGGTACTTCCTTTGTACCAGACAGTGTTATGATTAACGGTGTTACTCAGCCGGGCGTTACACCAGCTAGCATCAATATCGGTAGTATCAATGCTAGTACTACAATTACAGCTTCATTCCAAGTATTAATAACTAGCATTCCAAACCCTAATCCTATTTCGAATAGCGCTTCCGTTTCCTATAATTTTATCGTTGATCCAAATGCTTCCCCTGTAAGTACAAACACAACTTCCACCACTACATTTACACAAGTTAATGATGCAAATGTCATTTCGGCAAAAACAGTGGACCGAGCATTCGCTACCACTGGGGATATATTAACTTATACCGTTATTTTAACGAATGCAGGAAGCGTTTCTGCTGACAGTCCAACTTTCGTAGATACTAA
This sequence comes from Bacillus cereus group sp. BfR-BA-01383, assembly GCF_022663495.1. NCBI lineage: Bacteria > Bacillati > Bacillota > Bacilli > Caryophanales > Bacillaceae > Bacillus > Bacillus cereus group sp. BfR-BA-01383. Next base: position 78,287 of record NZ_JAKUFP010000014.1, on the reverse strand, counting down.
TCCAGATGGTACTACCTTTATCCAAAACACTTTCCTTATTAACGATGTGCTCCAAAATAACGCCGATCCAAATATCGGTGTTCCGTTACCTTCCATTCCTGCTAACGGCTCACTTACCGTCTCTTATCAAGTAACTGTCACCTCTTTACCAGTACAAAATCCAACGATAAATTCATCTAGTACACAGTATAGCTTTATTCTAAATCCAGGCGATCCACCAACTATAGAAACATCTTTAAGTAATACTGTAAGTACACAAATTAATTTAGCAAATGTTGGTATTGTCAAAGAGGTAGATTTAACTATCGCCGATGTCGGGCTACCAATCACATATACTATTTCTTTAGCTAACCTTGGCAATACTCCAGCAAATAATGTTGTTGTTACTGATATACTTCCTACCGGTACAACTCTCGTACCAAATAGTATTTTTATAGGTGGTGCTTTACAGCTAGGTGCGGATCCAAGTGTTGGTCTTCAAGTCGGTACAATTCCTGCTGGTGGCTTTACAACGATTATTTTTCAAATAAGTGCAAATGGGCTACCTTCACCAAATCCAGTTCAAAACAGCGCTGCACTTCAATATAGCTTTATCGCTGATCCAAATTTACCTGCTGTTGTTAAAAACGCTACTAGCAATATAGTAACTACACAAATTAATACTGCTAATGTTGTTGCTACGAAACTAACCAGTACAAACTTCGCAGATGTTGATGATGTCATATTATACGCAACCATTTTAACAAATAATGGAAACATTCCTACTTCTAATGTAACGTTTACAGATATCATTCCAGCGGGTACCACCTTCCTCCCTAATAGTGTAATGATTAACGGTGTCCCTATCGCCAATGCAAATCCTGCTAATGGCATTTTTATAGGTACGATCGGAGCAAATTCATCACGTACCGTTTCATTCGAAGTTTTTGTACCAACTATTCCTGCAGTAAATCCGATTACAAATCAATCAGGCACTACCTTCCAATACACGTACGACCCATCAAAACCAGCTGTAATGCAGATGGTTGCTTCTAACACTGTACAAACAACTATTAATAACGCCTCGATTGCTGCTACAAAGTCTGCAGATAAACAGTTTGCTAACGTAAATGATATTATTACGTACACGACTACTTTAACGAATACTGGGAACACACTTGCATCAAACGTGATATTTACAGATGTAATTCCAAACGGGACATCGTTTATTCCTAATAGTGTAACAGTAAATGGAAACATAATTCCTAATGTAAATCCAGCAAGCGGAATTGCAATTGATCCAATAAATCCGAATGCAAATACGACCATCTCGTTCCAAGTGCAAGTAAATTCCATCCCAAATCCGAATCCAATCCCGAATCAAAGTAATACAACGTATCAATATATCGTAAATCCTAACTTACCTCCAACATCCGCCAATGCACTAAGCAACTTAATAACAACTCAAATTAACAATGCTACTATTGTCGCTACGAAGTCAGTAAATACGCCGACAGCTGCAATTGGAGATATCGTTACCTATACGATTGCAGTTACAAACACAGGAAATATCCCTGCTAGTGCAACTGTTTTAACAGATGGACTTGGACCAGGCGCGTCCTTCATCCCGGATTCAGTTACGATAAATAACGTTTCCCAACCTGGATTAGACCCTTCACTAGGAATTCAGTTAAACGATATTTCACCAGCAGATACTATATTCATTACATTCCAAGTAAAAATACTCGCAATTCCTCCTAGTGGTACTTTAACAAATAACGCCCTTGTAAATTATGAATATACAGTTAATCCAAACCAGTCACCTGCTATTGGTAGCACTGTAACAAACACGACCGCTACCCCAATTGTTGACGCTACTTTAGTTTTAAATAAAAATGCGAGTACAACTTTCGCTACGATTGGTGATACAATTACATTCACTTCATCTGTTACAAACACAGGAAATACTACTGCTAACAACATTGTATTTACCGATACGATCCCAAATGGTACTGCCTTTATCCCAAATAGCTTTAAGATAAATGGTGTGACCGTCCCGAATGCAAATCCACAAAACGGTATCAATATTGGTAATATGAATTCAAATGCATCGGTTGCACTTAGTTTTCAAGTAAACATTACAACGCTTCCAAACCCTAATCCAATTCCTAACAAATCATCGATTCAATATAGTTTTATTGTAGATATAAATGAACCGCCTGTTTCACGAACAGTTCAATCCAATAAAACTTTTACACAAGTAAATACTGCTTCCGTTATCGCAACAAAAACTGCAAGCAGTACATTTGCTGCTGTTGGAGATACCATTACGTATACAACCACCCTTACCAATAGCGGAAATACTACTGCAAACACACCTGTTTTTATCGATATATTACCAACTGAACTTTCATTCGTTCCTGATAGCGTACAAATTAACACCATCCCACAACTCGGTTTTAGGCCAGATAACGGGGTTCCTTTAGACCCAATTCCAGTTGGAGGAACAACAACCATTAGCTTTCAAGCTATCGTTGGCTCAATACCAGCTACAAATCCAACATTGAACCAATCTAGCACAACATACTCTATCATTGTTGATCCTACTCAGCCGCCTGTTACAGAAACGGCTACTAGTAATCCGGTCTTAGTTCAAATAAATGAAGCAATCATTCAAGCAACTAAAAGTGTGAATCGACTATTTTCTGACGTCGCACCTGGAAATTCATTTTTAACGTATACAGTTTTATTAGAAAATATCGGAAACACGACTGCTACTAATATCATTTTTACAGATCCAATTCCGAATAATACAGTATTTATAGAAGATAGCGTTCGAGTAGGGGGAGTTTTATTACCTGGAGTAAATCCAGCGAATGGGATACCAATTGGGGATATTATTGCAGAGGATTTTATAAACGTCACCTTCCGTGTGCAAGTAGTTAGCATTCCGAATCCAATTTTCACAATCGGACCAGGCGGACCAAACTCACCTGTTGTAAACGGTGCTTCTATTAATTATCAATTTATGATAGGACCGAATTTACCACTTGTTTCACGAAATACAACCTCCAACTCTGTTTCTACACAAATAAATTCCGGGGAAATTGCACTAGTTAAATCCACGGATAAAAATTATACAACGATCGGCGATACAATTTCTTATACAATCACATTAAGTAACCCTGGAAATGTAACTTCACAAAATATAATTTTCACAGATATTTTACCTGACGGAACGACATTTATTTCCGGGACTCTAACAAACGATTCTGGTACACAACAAATTGGAAATCCAGCTAGCGGGATACAGATTGGAAATATAAACCCAAGCGGAACGGCCGTTATTACTCTCAACGTACTTGTTACAAACATTCCAAGTATAAATCCAATCCCTAATTCTAGTTCTGTACAATTTCAGCATATTGTCGATCCAAGTCAACCCGCTATAACACAAACCGTTTCATCTAATACCGTGACTACGACAATAAATAGCGCAATATTAACTACAACAAAAATTGCTGATAAATCTATCATTTCTGTTGGAGATACGATTACGTATACAACTACTATTACAAATACAGGAAATACATCAGCAACTAATATCACATTTACGAGCGCTATTCCAGCTAGCACTACATTTATACCAAATTCAGTCACAATAAATGGAGTTCAGCAGTCTGGTGCGCAGCCAGCACTTGGAGTAAATATACCAAATATCGCACCTGGTGAAATAATAACTGTTACTTTCCAAGTAAATGTTATTTCTATTTCCCCTTCAAATTCGATTATGGGTAATGACACAATTTTATATTCTTATACTGTTGATCCAAACGGAACTCCTGTTACAACTTCTACTTCAACTAATATCGTTACAAATCCTGTACTAGATGCTATGATAACGATGGTAAAATCAGTCGATCAAACGCTTGTAACACTAGGTGATACCATTACCTATACGACGAGTGTGACGAATAACGGGAATACAAATGCAACGAATATTACTTTCACTGATCTTATACCAGATGGTACAACGTTTATTACTGATAGCGTTACAATAGATGGCATCACACAAATCGGACTCAATCCTAATACAGGTATAACAATTGGATCAATTGCTCCTAACAGCTCAATATCTATAGCATTCCAAGTTATCGCTACTGCTACCCCTGTTCAAAATCCTATTGCCAATTCAGCTGCTGCTTCTTACACATTTATCACGGATCCAAATGCACCGATTGTTTCAAGAAATGTTACTTCAAACACAGTGTTTACTACAATTAATACAGCTACCATTCTTTCATCGAAACAAGTTGATAAAGCATTTAGCAGCATCGGAGACACACTCACTTATACTGTCACTTTAACAAACAACGGAAATTCCTCCGCACAAAATGTTATATTCACAGATACCGTGCCAAGCGGAACTACATTTATTACAAATACATTTTCTATTAATGGAATTCCTCAAAGTGGTGCGGATCCTGCAAACGGTGTAAATATCGGCCCTATAACAGCTGGGACTACAGTAAATGTTTCATTCCAAGTAAACGTGACCTCATTACCAACTGAAAACCCAATTGTAAATTTCTCATCAACATCGTATCAATTAGTCTCACCACCTGATGCAGAAACTTCAATTAGTAATCCTGTTTCAACTCAAATTAGAGAAGCAATATTATCTATGACGAAAAATGAAAGTGTATCCTATGCAGATATTGGGCAAACGGCTTTTTACACTACCTCTATTTCGAATGTAGGGAATACCGATGCAACTAATATTGTATTCACAGATGTATTACCAAGTGGACTCACATTTGTTCCTAACACATTAACTGTCGATGGCGTTTTACAACCTAATGCGAATCCAAATACAGGTGTATTACTTGCAGCACTTCCACCAAATGAAATATACAGTATCGTCTTTCAAGTTACAGTGAACAGCATTCCAACTAGTAATCCAGTACCAAATATAGCATCAACGACATATGAATTTACTGTTGATCCAACTAATCCGCCGTTATCGAATACAGCCAGCTCCAACACTACACTTCTTCAAATAAATAACGCAAATATTATTAGCACAAAAACAGCAGATCTTACTTTTGCCGATGTTGGTAATACAATAACATTTACACTTAACCTTCCTAATACAGGGAATGTGGCTGCAACTGATGTAACTATTATCGATATTCTTGATAGCAATTTAAGTTTCGTTCCGAATAGTTTCACAGTTAATGGGCAAACCATCCAAAATGCCGATTTATCTACCGGTGTAAATATTGGGTCAATTACTGATGGTAATACGGCAATCGTCACATTCCAAGCAACTGTTACTACACTTCCAACACTTAATCCAATTTCTAATTCTGCTTCTACCACATACCATTATGTCGTTGATCCTAGCCAGCCACCTATTACAGCTTCCAATCAATCTAATACAACGACAATACAAATTAATAGCGCTATCCTTACTGCACAAAAGAATTCAAATGTGTCAACGGTAGATATCGGGCAGGATATTGTATACACCGTTACTATTACAAATAGCGGAAATGTTAGTGCAACGAATGTTATTTTTACCGACATTATTCCAGACGGAACTTCCTTTGAACCGAATAGTTTTACACTTAACGGAACTATTATCCAAAATGCAAATATTATTACAGGCGTCCCAATTGGTGATATTGCGCCAAACCAATCTGCCATCGTAGAATTTCATATTACTTCAAATGAAATCCCGCCTATAAATCCAATTACCAATCAAGCTAGCGTTAGTTTTCAACATATCGTTAATCCTGCTAATCCTCCCGTTTCAAAAAACATTGCTTCTAATAGCGTTTCAACACAAATTGAAAGTGCTATTTTAACTACTCTTAAAATAGGAGATAAAGCTTTTGCAACGATTGGTGATACAATTACGTATACAACGACTATTATGAATACAGGAAATATCCCAGCTAATAACGTTGTTTTCTCAGACCCTATACCATCGTGGACACAATTTGTTGCAGGATCAGTCATTGTTGATGGCACTTCATTGCCATCCGCTTCTATCATTGACGGTGTTGGCATAAATACGATAAATCCAAATCAAATCGTAACAATCGTATTCCAAGTTCAAATTGTAAGCAACCCAACAACATTCACACCTGAACTCCAAAACTTAGGATTTGTTAACTTCCAATATAACGTAGGAAATGCATTACAAGCTCAGCCTGGCAATGTGGAAACGAATGTGTTTGTTACTTCTATTAATTCAGCGATACTTTCGGCCGTAAAAACTGCTAATACAGCCTTTGCAAATATCGGAGACACCATCACTTATACAGTTTTGATTCAAAATAGTGGAAATACAAACGCTACGAATCTAAATTTCTCAGACCTGATTCCATCAGGAACGACCTTTATTGAAAATAGTTTTGCTGTAAATGGAAGTACCATTCCAGGGGCAAATCCAAATAACGGAGTTAATATCGGAACCGTTAGCGCGAACAGTTCCTTAACTGTTACTTTCCAAGTCATAGTTGCATCTACTCCACCTTCAAATCCAATTACAAACGTTGCATCTATTCAATTCACATTCATTGTTGATCCGACTGCTCCTCCTGTTACAAGCACAATAAATTCTAATGGCGCTTCAACACAAATTAATAACGCTACCGTTACTACTGTTTTAGAAGCAAATCGATCAATCGTATCCATCGGAGATATAATTACGTATACAGCAACATTAACAAATACCGGAAACTTACCTACAAATTCTGTATTGCTCATAAACGGAGTTCCTGTAGGTGCAGTATTCGTTCCAAATAGCGTTACGTTAAATGGAATTTCACTTCCAGATGCAAGTCCAACTCTCGGTATTCCAGTTGGCATTATCGCACCAGGTGATTTTGCTACTATTACGTTCCAATTTCTTGCAAGTTCTATTCCACCGCAAGGGGCGATTATAAATCAAGCCATTACAAGTTACACGTTTATTGTCGATCCAAGTCAACCTCCAGTTACCGCAACATCCTCATCTAATACGGTTAATACAGCTGTCGTTGATGCATCGTTATCCGTAATTAAAAATACAGATTCTCTCGTACAATCTACTAACGGTACAATCACTTACACCGTAGTCGTTCAAAATAACGGAAATACAACTGCAAATACAGTTACTTTAACAGATTTGGTCCCAGAAGGAACTGCATTTATTCCTAATAGCGTGACCATTAATACCGTTTCAGTTCCAGGTGCCGATCCAAACGTAGGGATACCATTAAACGCCATCGCGCCGTCAGAAATTGTCACCGTCACATTCCAAGTTATCGTTCAATCCATTCCAAGCGTGAATCCAATTTCTAATACAGCCCGTATTGACTATACTTTTATCACCGATCCAACTGCTCCTATCATCTCTCGTACAATTACTTCTAATCCAGCATCCACACAAATTTCAGATGCGACTATCATTTCTTTAAAAGCAGTCAATGCACAACAAGCAACAAATGGCGATATTTTGACCTACACGATAACATTAGAAAATAACGGAAATATCTCAGCAACTAATCTCTCATTTTTAGATTCTACTCAAAATGGGACTACATTCGTAGAAAATAGTTTTACTCTTAACGGAACAACTATACTTGGTGCCAATCCAAATGTAGGTGTTACTTTGCCTAACCTGGCCGCAAACGCTACTCACCTTATTTCGTTCCAAATTCTTATTAACAATCCATTCTCGCAAGAATCGATTATAAATCAATCCAATACAACATATACAATTCAACCAGACCCAGGGCAACCGCCTATTACTGAAACCTCTACAAGTAATATCGTCATTACAAATTTCGTGCAAGCACAATTGACAATTACAAAAACCTCCAACCCAATAAATGTAGATATTGGAGGAACTATACTTTATATTTCTGAAGTAAAAAATATAGGAAATGTTGACGCAATAAATATTATTTTCACAGATTCTATTCCACCTGGGACTACATTGGTTCCAGATAGTGTCACAATTAACGGTGTCTTGCAGCCAGGTGTAAATCCAGAAAACGGAATACCGATTGGAACGATTCCATCAAACGGTTCCAAAACGATACTATTCCAAGTGCAAACAAACAATCCACCTACTGAAACCGAAATTATAAATCAATCTTCTGTAACTTACCAATATGTAAGTAGTCCTACAGCTCCACCAGTGAATAGCTCTGCAAATTCTAATATTGTTACAACATCGATTCAAAATGCAAATATTATTTCTGTTAAAGCGGCGGATGTAACTTTTGTATCCATTGGGCAAATTATTACCTACACAAATACACTACAAAATATAGGAACCGTTCCAGCTAACAATACTATGTTCATTGATAACATTCCAGAAGGTACTATATTCATTGAAGATAGCTTATCAATAAATAATGTGATTCAGCCTGGCGCGAATCCTGAAAACGGAGTAACTCTCGGCACGATACAACCAAATACAACAGTCACTATTTCATTCCAAGTACAACTTACAAGTATACCTTCCGGCAATACCGTCATTAATATTTCAGACACTTCGTATGAATACCAAATTGACCCTAGCTCTCCTATTATTCAGCGCCAGTCATTATCAAATGCAGTAAACACTGAAGTAAGAACGGCAAATGTTAGTGCAATTAAATCTGCTAATAGATCTATTACACGCATCGGTCAAATTATCACATATACAGTCGCAGTTACGAACTCTGGTACAATACCTATTACAAATACCCTCCTAATTGACGCAATTGCAGCTGGGACTACATTCGTTCCAAATAGCATCCTTGTAGATGGCATACCAAGACCTGACGAAAATCCAATTACCGGTATCAATCTTGATATAATTCTTCCAAATCATACGATTATTGTTACGTTCCAAGTAAATGTAGTCTCTATACCTTCTCAAAATAATATTAATAATATCGCTGTCATTCACTATGAGTATCAACCGGAACCAAGCGTACCACCAATTTCAGAAACGACCTCTTCCAATAGTACAAATATACAATTTATTGATGCTATTCTTATCGCAACAAAATCCCCTAATAAAGTATTAGCTAATATCGATGAAACCATTGAATATACAGTATTAATTCAAAATAACGGATCTACTACAACTAACTCCATCTTTTTTACAGATACTATAGAGAGTGGAACAGTATTTATTCCAGGAAGCGTAATAGTTAACAATACTGTACTTCCTGCAGCAAATCCTAATATTGGCTTTTCCATTCCTAATATTGCATCAGGTCAAACGACTACAATAACATTCCAAGTTTCTGTTACGAATTTACCAACTGTAAATCCAACACCTAATACTGCAAACATCGTCTACGACTTTATTTTTAACCCTGACTTTGCACCAATTCAAAAATCTACTACTTCCAATACTACTTTCGTTCAAATTAATGATGCTGATATCGTTTCACTTAAAACTGTTGATTTCACCTCTGTGACAATTGGTGACATTTTAACTTATACAACAACTTTAACAAATACAGGGAATACGGATGCTACTGCTGTTGTATTTACAGACGATATTCCTGATGGAACAACCTTTATAGACGGTAGCGTTTTAGTAAATCATATTCCTCAGCTTAACGCCAATCCAAGTGCCGGTATACTTGTAGGAACGATTGTTCCTAACATTTCTATCCCAGTTACATTTTCTGTTACCGCCGTAGCTCTTCCAGCTAGCAGTCACATTCAAAATCAATCAACCTCTCGGTATACAATAAATGGGGAAGAACAAATATCGACTAGTAATATTACCTTCACTGAAGTGATTTTTGCTAATGTAATTGCGACAAAAACCACTCCTATCCAATACGCTGACTTACAAACTATCATCCCTTACACAATTTCCATCATAAATAACGGAAATATACAAGTGGAAAACATTATTGTCACAGATATCATTCCAGCAAATACGAGCTTTATAGAGAATAGTGTTATTGTGAATGGCAACGCTCGTCCAAATGACAACCCACTTAGCGGTATACAAATTGATAACATTCCACCTAATACGGCAGCAACCATTCTATTCCAAGTCCGAGTTACTTCGATTCCACAAACAAATCCAATTTCTAACACGAGTACAATTGAATATGAATACACTTTACCGAATCGACCACCTATTACCGAAACTATTATTTCATCAGCTGCCGTGACAGAAATTAATCACGCAAATTTAATTAGTAATAAAGCCGTTAACTTTGCATTCGCAACGGTCGGTGATACGTTAACGTATACGATTACACTAAATCAAACTGGTAATGTTTCAGCAAATGATGTAAACATTCAAGATATTATTCCTCAAGGTACTACGTTTATAGATAATAGTGTTATTGTAAACGGAGAAATGCTTCCGGGAGTTAATCCAGTAAGCGGTATACCAATTGGTACTATAATTGTTGGTGGAAATGCTATCGCTTCATTCCAAGTAACGGTGACTTCTATTCCAACGCCAAATGAACTCAACAACAAAGCAATTACGACTTTTAACTATATAGTCAACCCAAATAACTTACCCGTTACAAATACGACTACAACGAATACAGTCACAACAACCGTCCAAGATGATAATGTCATTGCTATGAAGTCTGCTGATGTCACGAATGCCTTACCCGGTCAAACTTTAACGTATACAATTACTATTACTAATAGTGGTAATGTTAATATTGAAGATATTCTTGCCATAGACATCGTACCAGTAGATACAACCTTCGTTACTGGCAGTGTTACGATTAACGGAATCAATCAGCCTAATGCAAATCCCGAAAACGGTATTACGTTAGGCAATCTTGCTCCTAATAAATCTGTTATTATTACGTTCCAAGTAACAATATCTGCTTCTACCCTTCAATCCGTAATAAATAACGATGCTTCTATTTCTTATGCTGTTACCATTGATCCAACCGAACCACCTATTACAATTACAAAGCAAACAAATACCGTTACAACAACAATCGTTGATCCAATGGTTCGCATTGAAAAAACAGCTGACAAATCTATCGTCGTTATAGGAGATAGTATTACATTCACATTAGAGATATTTAATCATTCCCCAATTCCTACAATAAGTACTTCCGTTTTAGATATAATTCCAGTTGGTACAATATTTATAGAAAACAGTGTTACGATTAACGGGAACCCGGTTCCAAATGTTCGTCCTGATATTGGTATTAACATTGGTGCTTTGCCTGCAAATGAAATGGCAACTATAACATTTAAAGTTCTCGTCACTTCTCTCCCTTCAAACAATACGATTATCAATTCCGCAACAGTTACAGCCGCTTTCCAATTGACACCACAGGATCCGATTATTACTTTCATTGTTAATTCGAATATTGTTCGTATACCAGTTCAGTTTATAACGGCAACCGTAATGAAAAATGCTTCCGTTAGCTCAGCTTATTTAAACCAATATTTTGACTATACGGTGCAGATTACGAACACTTCTGATATTTCACTTTCAAACGTTTCTTTACAAGATACCATTCCAGCAGGTTTACAATTTATGAACGGCACTGTCTTCATTAATGGGGAGCGCTCTCCATTAGCAAATCCGAATATCGGTTTTCTAATCGCTACTAATTTGGAACCAAATGAAACAATTTTTGTGTTATTCACAGTACAAGTGATAAATCAGCCTCTTGATAATGAATTTAAAAACACGGCAAATGTTTCATTACAGCTTCAAACTACCCCTACCGATCCACCAATCATAGTAACCATTATAAGTAATGAAAACATCGTCACCTTTATTCCAGAAAATCCAGATGAAATACTTCCAAATTTAAATTGCTTCTTTGACGGTGAACGCTTTATACGAATTACTCCTCGGAATATACGAAATTACTTTTGGAGTTGGATTTGGTGGAATTAATTTAAACAAAAAAAGAGATTGTAGTTTGATTGAAACAAAACTACAATCTCTTTTTCATTCCACAGACTATACTTTTCTCTTTCAAATTAAATCCATTGCATTACCTAGTAACTCGTCCAAGGTTATACAAAAAGCATCGTCTCAAGTTATTTTAGTCGTAATAAGCTGACCAGCTTCATTAATAGTAACTTTCCATTTCACTCCACTAGCAGTCTTCATAATTATTCCTTTACTTGCTTCTATTTCAATATCTCCAAACATCTTTCCACCAGTTGTCGCTAACCAAGCATTCCCATTTTCCATAGAAGACCTCGCAAAAATACGATTAATTCGAAAACGCTTATGGTCTTGAGCGTAACCACTCAATGTAATTCTTACTTTATATAGCTGACTCGCCTTCATATTCGATATAATTGTATCGCCAACATTTAATGGAACATCTGATGCGATAACCCAACTTCCAGTTGCACTTAATGCATATTCAATTTTAATTTTCTTTGGGCTCTCTCCCCATCCAAAATACATCCCAAAACAATTTAACATTTTTATTGGGTTTTTCGTAAAATCCAGTTCAATCACAACTGGATTACTATCTGGAACATCAATATAGTTTACACTTTGCTCATCTATTAAATTAAAGCAATTTGCGAGATTTCCCCCGTACGGTAATTTCCCACTTACTTGCTTAATATTATATTTCTGCTGAGCATTTACTAAAATATCATCTTGATTCCCTATTAAATGCGGTTTATTTAATGTTATCGGTAACTGAATTCGAAGTGATTCTTCATAGGTTGACGTACAAACATTATATTGTCCCTTATCTACAATCGTTGTGGAAAGCAAATTTGAAAAAAGGTAGTTACGATGAGAGTTCGAAGAAAATTCAATTACAATTGGTTCACTACTCATCCGGTACGTATCCCAAATCATACAGTTAAATGTATTATACGCACCCGTGCAACGAATTACTTTTTTTGTTTGCTGTCTACATTGTACTTGAATATCATGAAACGTATTTCCTGAACTTTCATTTGGTAAATCACTATTTCCATCTACTTCAATTCCATACTGACATCCATCAATAAATATAGATTGAAATACATTTGCGTTAATCCAACAAGGTGTATTTATGTCATCTACATATTCTGTTTTCAAATATATTGCAGTTTGAAAGTTTTTAATTTGAATACAGTTAACTTGAAAGAAACTAATATAATCCCATGCTTTTTGACAATAAAAATGTATAGCTTTTCCTTTATATGATGGTGTTGTATTTATTATATTTATATTTGATATAACAGATTGATTAGGTACTTCTATTTGTTGTGAACCGGACACATAAATAACAGATGACTGAAATACTTGATTCATAACTTGAATCGTACCACCAGTTATAGAAGCATTACTTTGTAGCTCAAACGCATTAAAATCTCCATCAATTTGCACCGTTACGGTAGGGTCTAACTCTAATCTTACGTTGGATTTAATAACAATCGGCTTTAAGATTTTATACGTATTTACCCCTGTAATTCTTACCGTCGAAATTCGATTCGCTACACAATAATTAATAGCTTGTTGAATCGCTAACGAACTATCATTTCCTGAGTTCGGAACTGCTCCAAAACAATCAATATGAACGCTATTTTCGGGTGCACAATCTTCTTGTGAAGAAATATATTCTGACAAAATAAATTCACTCCTCATATTACCTTTTCCATATAATATGTGAGTTTTCTCTTAAAAGTTTCTATAATAAAAAAACAAACGACCTCCACGATCATTTGTTTAATTCATATATATCTTTCGTTTCTTCTATCATTTTAGTTAACGAGAAATTTTTTTCCGCTTTTTTTCGCGCTTTCACTCTCATATCATTCACCTTTTCTTCATTTCCTTGTAATTCCTTAAGCGCATCTGCGAATTCTTTTTCGCGATATTCAGATATTAAAACACCTGATTCCCCATCTATTACCGCTTCATTTATTCCACCAACATCTATCGAAACGATTGGTGTTCCTGTAGCCATCGCTTCAATTACTACCATTGGAAACACTTCACGAAAAGATAATAAAAGTAAGGCATCCATATTTCCTATAAACTCATGTGGCTCTGAAATATTCCCTAACATCTTTACACTTTTTTGCAAGTCATATTTTTCTATTTCTTTCATAATAGATTCTTTCTCTGGCCCATCACCAGCAATATAAAACAAAAAGTCATTTCTCTTTTTCAACACATTTGCAATTTTAACAAATAGTTGATGGTTTTTCTCCTTGGATAATCTAGCTAATATACCGACTTTATAAATAGATTCTTTCTTTTTCTGCTGGAATAAAAATTTTTCAATATCCACCCCGTTATAAATTGTCTTGATTTTTTCTTCTGCTACACGAATAGAAATTAAATTATTCTTTTCAAACTCACTTACTGTAATAATGTTATTCACATATTTATTCATGAAGTAACGAAAAATCGTTGGCATTTTCTTTTCTAGTATCGTTATATTATGTTTCGTATAAACGACTATTATCTTTCTCTTAATAAACTTTTGAAGTAGAAAAGCATATAATACCATTCGCAAACTATTTGCATGAATAAGATCTATCTTTCGTTTATTAATCTCGTTTCGTAAGTAATAAATATTTCTCAAATGATTCCATCGACTAAGTAGCATGAAATTTTCTTTTCTAGTAAGAGATTGATATAGTTCCCCATCTCCTGCAGCTGTATACACCGTAAAATTCTCGTATTGCAAATTATTTTCCAATTTGCAGAAGTAACTTTCGGCTCCTCCAGTTATCAATTTATCTGTCATCAACAGTATATTCATAATTGTGTCTTCCCAACTACATTGATTTTATTTTTTCTATAGGCATGATAAGCATATTTACTAAAATAGTAAAAGATTTGCGCTGAACTAAGTGGTTTTTGTGCTCTTAATAACTTCCAATAGCGGAAGGCCGCTCTTATTTTATTTCTTGAAACAGAATTTGTAACTATTCTATATTTTGCTAATACTTGTTGTATCCCTTTTGCTTCATATCCTTCGTTTAACAAGTTCAGCCATAACGCTGTGTCTTCAGGCTGCACACTGGGCATTTCAATACAAGAAATCTTCTCGCGATCCAGCATCACTGTTAGACACCCAATAATTGTATTTCCCGCTAAATAATGATAGTCAACCGCTTCTGGTACATTTACGTCTCTATTCATATCATTACCATTTTCATCTATTAAACTATAAGAAGTATACGAAAATGCAGCATTCTTTTCTTCCATAAATGCTAATTGTGTCTTCAATTTATGTGGTAACCATATATCATCACTATCTAAAAAAGCAATATATTTTCCTCTCGCTTCCTTTATCGCAATATTTCGTGCTTTAGCAGCACCAATATTTTCTTTTAACGATAATAATCGAATACGTGAATCCCCTTCTATCATTTGTTTTATTTTGACAGCAGATTGATCTGTTGAAGCGTCATCAACGATAATCATTTCCCAATTTTCATATGATTGGTTCTGTACAGATACAATCGTCTCATCTATAAATCGTATACTGTTATAAGAAGGTGTTATTACGGAAACATAAGGTGCCTCGTTATATACTGATAGACATTTTACCATCTACCTTTCCCCTTCCTTCATATATTGAAATGTATTTCACAACAACCGCTAAAAATAGAAAAAATGCTTCGTTAATAATCAGTGACAATGACATCATCTGAAATAAAAATGCAATCATAGTCAATAACAGATATGGCTTTTCACGGAACAAGTTATACTTAGTTAACTTGACCATTAAAAGTATTAAAAATGAGCTATATAAAAGGAAACCAATTGTACCCGATTCAGATAAAATTTCTAAAAATGTATTGTGCACATATAATTTTTCATTAAACTGATACTCATAATAATTCGAGAAGTTAAACGCACCAATACCGATATATGGATTAGACAAATAATATTTGACAGCAGCTTCCCATAGTGCAAATCTGCCGCTCCCATTATCATGCGCAAAATCAGAAATCCGTTTATTCAATATACCATCCAATTGGCCACCCATTACACTATTCGATAAACTAAAAATAACTACACCAAACAATACTAAACTCATAATCATTTTTATTTTTTTAGCAAAACTAGACATACATATATATACAAAAACGACAAGTACAATCGCTAATATACCACCCCTTGAAAAAGTTAATAAACTCGTCGTAACGCATAAAATTAATCCTATAACATTGGTCGCATTATATAAATTTGTCATATAATACATGAAAAATATTGTATTATAAAAAATATAAATGTTTGGGTCATCTAATAATCCAATTAATCTTGGATACCCTCTATCAACTAATAACCCAGCAAAAATTTCTCTCTCTTCCCCGCCATGTAATCCAAAATATTGTAATCCGATTATATAGAGTATCAAACTTACAATATTAAATACTAATCCTACGTAAACGATGGACGCTTCAAGTACTACGATTTCCGTATTACTCAATAAATTCCTCATTATAAAATAGCATCCTAAAACAAGTATTACACCAAAAATCATACGAATACTAGCACTTAAATATACGGAAAGAATACCACTTAAACAATAGATGAAATAGAATAATAAAAATACAACTTCATGAAAATATAGCTTTCGAATATGAAATTTTTTAATTGTTAAACAAAAATATATAACTAAGAAAATCATATATATCTTCAAGGAAAATCCTATATATATATTGTATTTACTTAACATAACAAATAAGATTAGAAGAAAAATCCATTTCATCGAAATTTGCATATTATTTTCCATAGACTATATCCCCTGCTTTGTAATAAACTTCTTTTTTCTTACAAACGAAAAAAGAAGTTTTTTTAACTCATGATCATATAGAAATATGCCAACTACTACGATTAACGTATGAAGAACCAGTGCAATCAAGTTGTATGTACGCAATATATATTGCACACCAATAAAGGTTACGCCAAAGTAAATTGTATAAGGTATTACAATTTGGAATACAATTTTTTTCTTCACTGCACTTACTGCTATATACCCAACTAAAGCCACGATCTCAAATAAAACCATAGCGTAAGCCGCTCCTATCACTCCACCAATACTACTAAAGCTATAAAGCATAGTCCCACCTATCACTAATGCTATACACTGCACTGCAGTTCTCTTATTTTGACATCCACTCGTTGTTAATCCATCAGCGATAGCGATATTTAAGCTTTGTAAAACAATAAGAAATGATAATATTTGGAGCGGCTCTACTGCACTACTCCATTCCTCATGAAAAAATATAGAAATAAAATATGGCGCTAAATTATATAAACCTATCGTCATACATATTCCCACAATTGTCATTGATTTGATTTGAAACAGGTTTAATTTCGTATGCTCTTCTAAATTATTTTGATTATAATGTTTAAATAGTACTGGAAAAAACGCGCCTGCAATTACCCCTGGTACTTGATATAACGCTGCTGGCATTCGATAAGCAACTGCAAAGATCCCAACCATACTTAATGGCAATGTGTAATTGAGTAAGATTGGTGCTAATTGCGGCGTACTCATTATTAAAAAACCACTAACAATAAAAGGCGTTAATTGCCAAAATAACGCTTTATGAATTACGATGTTCATACTAATATTCGTCTTTCTTTTCATTACATATATGCTGAATATACCACCAATTAAATAACCAAATCCATATAAACGAGCCGTTACATAAACCGGTAAATCTCCGAAAATACAAAAACATGTAATTATGATGACCACAGATGCCGATACAACTTTAATAAGCGCTATATATTTCATACGTTCTGTTAGCTGAAAATAAGCAATCCCTATATTTTGCCACGTTAGTCCTACTAACATTAAAAACATTACGTTTATCATCATATAAATTAAATTTCTATCCTCATACACATAATGAATAACAATATAACCAATTATAGTAATACAAGTAAGTAAAACCATTCTTATTTTTATATACGAAGATAAAATCGTTCTTATATCTACTCCATCCTTTGCACCTTCACGAAGGAATGTATTACTAAGCCCTAAATCTGTAAAAAATAACATAACAAACGTCACTGCTATGGCAACACTAAACATCCCATAATGTTGTGCATTAAAGAAATTCGCTAAAGCAATTAAGCTCACCGCTTGGAGGAGGTTAGCTAAAATCGTACTATAAAATAGATGGATAATATTGTTTAGAAGAGATCTACCCATACCAGTTCTCCTTTGTTTGTAACCTACTTACATATGTTGTTTGTTTAAATGTATATTTATCTTGCACCATTACCATTTAATACAATTAAAACAGTCTTACATAAAATACGAATGTCCATCCTCATCGTTTTCAGTTCAATATATTCCATATCCAATTTCAACTTTTCTTCCGGATCAAGATTATACCCTCCATTTATTTGCGCCCATCCTGTTAATCCCGGCTTTACCAATAAACGTTCCTTGAACTCTGGAATATACGCATCAAATTGTTTATAAAAATACTCTCTCTCTGGTCTAGGTCCAACAAAGGACATATCACCTTTTAATATATTTATAAGTTGTGGTAATTCATCAATTCTCGTTTTTCTAATAAATAATCCAACCTTTGTAATTCTTGGATCATTTTCACTTGCCCATTGCGGTCCGTTCTTTTCCGCATCATTTACCATGGACCTTAATTTAAAGACCTTAAACTTCTTCCCATTAATACCTAAACGATCTTGAAGATAGAGTGGAGCCCCTGATGTTTCTAAAATAATCATCACACAAAAGAACAACATAATTGGTATCGTTACTAGTAACAATATGAGTGAAAATATTATATCAAACAAACGTTTTACACTTCGATTCAAAATATTATTCTTTTCTTGAGCCGGAACAGTATACAACTTAGCTTGATTAGTTTCACGAATCATGGATCGTTACCCCCATATTCAAGAATATAAAACTATACCTATTAATTCACATTCTTTCCGCTTTATGTCCGCTATTACTTTTTCCACCATTTTCAGTGAGTCTTTTCTTTTTTTGACCGCCAAGATTACTCCATCACATTTCTCCGCAATTATATACGTAGCAGGAAGCGCAAATACTTCGGATGAATAAAAGAAAATATAATCAAAATCTTCTTTCCACTTTGCAATTACATTATCAAATTCATCCATAGTAACTAAGGGCGTTCCAGTATGTACGGTTTTTTTTGCGGGAATACAATATAAGTATTTAGAAAAACTACTAGCAAAAGGTTCATAATTTAAAGTAGAAGGGCTTAGTATATCGTTTACCGTTGTCACATGTTTTTTTTGTAATAGTAAATGCAGCTTAGGATCTGAAAAATTCATATCGACAAGTAACACTTTTTTCTTCATTTCTGCAAAAACAAACCCAAAATTTACTATAAGAGAGGCAACAACACCTCTGTCCTTCGTCGAACTGACTGTAAATACTTGTTTTCCTGATTTTTTCAGTTCATGATATACAGTAAAAAATTGCTCTTTCATCACATCATCATGCGGATTGAACTGTAACTGTTTTTTTGTTTTAAATATCAATATGTTCACCTCGATATATAGACGATTGCGTTTCAACTTCTGAGGATTTTCTTTTCGCCTTCATATTTATGTGACCAATAACAGAAACGGTTGTTATTTTCTCTAAATCTTGTTCCACGTATATACGCTCATCAAAATAATCTCGAAGTACAGCTAAACCAATACCAATAAATAAACTAACAATTAAAGAGATAGGGATGATAAGTTGAAATTTCGGAAATAATTTTTCAGCATTTTCCTTTAGCTCTGGATCAGTTAATATTTTTACTCCTTGTACATTCGTATACTGCTGAAAACTTTTTTGAGATTGCTCCGCCAATGTTTTTACAATATCCTTTACAACTTTAGGATTAGAATCTTTTACTGTAACAGTAACTATTTGTGAGTTATCAGTATTTACCACCGAAATTTTTTGTGCTAGTTCATAACTTGATTGTTCTAAATTTAAATTCTTTTTAACGGTTGAAATAATGAGAGGACTTTTTAATATATCTACGTAAGATGTTACGAGTTGCTTATTTTCTTGTGTTTTATTTGTTGAATTCTCCTTATTAAACCCATCTAAATTCCCAACAAGAATTTGTATTGAATATTGATATGACGGCTTTAACACATACATAGAGATAAGAACTAAAGAAGCGGTTAAACAACACATTGTTAAAATAATTGTTACGAATCTTCTTTTCAATAGCTGTTGAAAATCTTTTATACTCATTTCTTGCTTCAATTATTTCACCGCCTTTGTCTGAATAACATCCTGTAAGTCATTTTGTACAGATAACTCTTTCTTCTCTACATTTGCTTGCTTTGTTACATACTTCCCAACTCTGAAAGCAAATTTTTCTACAAATAAATATGAAATCGTTGCAAGTATAAACGAAAGAATAAACGACAAAATTAAAACAATAGGTAACGGGAATATTTCATGGAGCATGTATACAAGGGAAAATAAAGATATAGTGTGGTATAAATAAAGACTGTACGAAATCTCCCCTAAATATAACAAGTATTTATTACGTAGCAAGGCTGACAAAGTTGATACTGACAAGCTTAATATGACAAATAGACATGCACTTATCGCTACTACGTAGTCTCGAAATATAAAATTATTGAGCACGTCAATTTCTCCAATAAGCCCTTCATACATATAAAGCAAAATCGCAAATAAAAGCCATACAATCTTATTATTTTTAGTACAATTACTATAAAAAATGATTAATTTTTTTTTATACTTCGCAACTAGTGCTCCTAGTAAAAACAGCACTGTGTAATGCAGCGTTAATGCATAGCTTGTTAATGTTAAACTCGAGTGAAATAAAAATACTACCGCAACAGAGCATATACTAAAACTAAACAAGGATAGTAATGAATACCGAACTGTTTTTCGTAAACAAACCATTAATACTAACGGAAAAATCATTGATATTCGCATTTCATGCACAAGAGACCAAATCACACCATTATACGCATCAGTATTATATTTCCCAACCAATAAAATATGTTGTGCTATTAGACTTGAAGAACTTTCAATCGTCCATGAGCGATTAAACCATTCACTAAAATAAGAAAGACCATATTCACTGATCGTAGTCTTGCATATAATAGCTATAATTATTGCTACAATGTATGGGATATATATTCTGGATATACGTTTTAAAAGGTATGATCCATAGCTATTGTAGTTTTTTTGAATGGATTCATACAAAACAAATCCACTCAAAACAAAAAAGATAATAACAGATTCGTTACCACTACTAAAAATAAGACGAGCAGGCGTTTCTTTTAATAGATATACAACAAATGGTTTATTATTTTCATAACTGTAATTTTGAAATGCTGAGAAAATCATTAAATGATGACCAACCATTACTATCAATGATGAAATTCCTCTTATAGAATCCAGTTCTTTATACCTTTCCATCGTTTTACATCAACTCCTAATGAAATGATAATAATCATTTCAAAGCGACACCATTATTCATATTCCTCTCCTTTCTTTTCATTCCAATTTTTCATATTAAAATGATTTTATATAGTAAATTTGAATGTATTGTAACATTTTTTGTAATATTATGAATAGTAAATCCTCACAATTGGTATATACCAATTCCAACCTCGGAAAATGAGAAATATTGGCAGAAAAACACTATAAATATACCTTGCTATTTTATAAAAATACTATAAGAAAAGTAGCGTTTATTTTAAGTATTTGTTTTTAATATAAAATAAAGAAAGATAGCCCACATAGGCTATCTTTCTTTATTTTATTTAATTATTGGCTCCGTTATATGCTACATGTCGTTTCTCAATCCGTTCTTCAATTTCTTTCATATTTTCCTTATTAGTTAGTAGTGATTGTTTATTTTCTATTAATAATTGTTTAAAGGATTTTCTCACTTTTTTTCGCATTTTCATTTTCCTCCTTGGGGGATGGTTTATATAAAAGATAAAGAATTATCTGGTTGTTCTTATAATAATTGATTGTTGTGAATTCCATTTGAACTTTATATGAAAATCCCGTTTATTTTCTGACAACTTTGTGAACAAAAAGAAAGGCCGATTAAAAATATTTAATCGGCCTTTCTACTTCTTATAACATATTTATTAATATTTCAGGTCTTCCCCAATTCATTTCTTCACAAACGAATCTAAGTTTTTCTACGTCCATTGTGTGTAACCCTTCTTCTAATGAGCATGAAATTGGAACTTCACAGTGAATTTGTGCTAATTGTAATGAAATATTTAAATTCTCTAAATCACTTTCAATCTTTGTACGCTGCGCTTTCGTTAATGATGCTACGTTTTCTAGTACAGCTGATACTGTCCCATACTCTTGAACAAGCTTATACGCTGTTTTTTCACCGATGCCTTTTACACCTGGATAGTTATCACTCGTATCTCCCATGAACGCTTTCGCATGGACGATTTGCCACGGTTCTACACCTTTCTCTTCCATAATTCTCTCTGGTGTGTAATACTCATAATTTCCAATTCCTTTGCGCAGAAGCATAACTGTAACATTCTTATCAACAAGTTGAAGTAAATCTGTATCGCCAGTTAAAATATAAACATCCGCTTCATTACAATATTGTTTTGCAAGTGTACCGATACAATCGTCTGCTTCATAACCTTTCATACCGATGACCGGAATAGATAATTTCGCAGTCATTTCTTGTACTAAATCAAATTGCGGAATTAATTCTTCTGGCGGCGCTGCACGATTCGCTTTATAATTTGAGAACGATTCCGTTCTAAATGTTGTACTTCCCATATCCCAGCACGTTACGATATGCGTTGGTTCGATCGCTTGCGTAGCTGTTAATAAATGCTTCATATAACCATGAATCCCGTTCGTCGGGGTACCATCTTGTCGTTTCATAAATTGTCCGTAAACACTTGTTGCGTAAAAAGCACGAAATAATAGTGCCATACCATCAACTAATAATACTTTTTTCATAATTCCTCTCCTACTAAAAAAAATAATAACCTCACGTTATCACGTAAGGTTATATAAATAGATTACCATTCTACGTTTTTGTTCAACTTTGTCTATTATACATTGTTTTTGTATATTTAGCATCATTCACACATTAAGACGATCTACTACAACAAATATGCAATATTCCTGAATACGTATTTTTTCCAGTTGAAACAACTACAGCCTTTGCATTTCCACTAACAATATACGTACTTTTGAAACATACATTTTCCAGTTCAAGTGGATTATAATCTTTCATCCGTTTTAATGGAATAAATCGTTTACGTTCAAGATGATAGCAACTCTCAAATTTCTCTATACTCGCGTCGTTTCCCGTTAGCACAGACTCATTTACTAATAAATCATTTGCATAAATGATACGTACATCAGCTGGTACTGTATCTCCAGCTGAAAGAAAAATCATATCTCCAGGTACAAGCTCTTGTACTGGTATATCCATCATTTTCAGTTCAGTGTTTAGCCCTGTGCTACTAGAACATTCTACTCTAGACACAGTAATTTTTTCGCATTGTAATCCATCACGCACATGTTGTTTTGAAAGGCCTGGAATCATTCCGCTTAATTTCATCATTACTTCTGCAAGTAGTGCTCTTTTTGAAGTAAGTTCATTTCGGCCGTATACTTGAATACGTTTTTGCGCCTCTTTCATAGATAATCCGTCTCTTGTTGTTTTAAAATACGCAAACACAGATTTTACATCTCTTGTTGCGATTTCAATTAATAAATCTTTATTTTTTTGAAGCATTGTTTGTTCTTTCATTGATTTTTTACTTAATTTATATGACGTGTTACCCACAGTTTTGTTTGCATATAACATATTATCGTCTCCTCCTTTACAACATAGGAAGAAACGCTTTGTTTCTCGATTTATCCACTTTATCGTGAAAGTGTTTAGCGCTTAAATATATATACGCTACATTATGATAAATATAGAGGGAGGAACAAGTCGTTTCCTGCCTACATCATATAATTTTGATTTGAAGTATATGGGTAACGGAACCGAGTCAGAATTTGACATGTTCCTCACCTCCTCGTTTATTTTATAGTTATAATCTATACTATGAAATTACTCATAGATTTGTAACAAAAAAGACCCTTACTCATAAGAGAGCAAAGGTCATTACATACACAAATAAGCGATTCCTAATATAATTAGAAATCTACGGACCTCTCCCTCGTCGAGTTTTAGCACTGTATAGCATAGGTTCATTACCAGCTACGTTAAGAAAAACCTTAATTCGATCATTCCTGTTGACCCATTGGCGTCTCTCGACATTTTTGGGCAGTAGCATTTCTCTATACAGGAGCCTCACCTAACAGAGACTTATTTCATTACATAGAAAATGTTACTCTTATTTAAAATAGATGTCAACACTTTGTATGGAAACTTTTCCTTATTACAGCAGAGCCATCTCTGTTGTTAGCCTATTTTTTCATATATAGTACAAGTTAACGAACGAAAAAAACTTACGTGTAAAACGTAAGTTTTTAGTAAGTTACACAACCAGCAATTACAACACCGATTGAAAGTGATAAAAACATAAGAAATAGGCCGACTGCTTGATTATCTTCTTCGAGACTTTTATTTATATTAAAGCGTGGTGTAAGCCACTCAGCTAAATAAAAGACAATAATTTGAGCCAAAATACCAACAGCTCCCCACGAAACCATATCAAGAAGTGAAGTTGAATTAGCTGCTGTCGAATATAAAACAATAGCTAGCCCGAGTACCCTTCCTCCAAGTACATAACTTACCGCCTTGTTCCCCTGGGCCATTAGCTTAAACTCTTTTACTTTCGTTGTCACTTCCATAAGGAACAGACCGATACATAAAAGTACGAGTGATACTGCTAAGTATAGTAAAAAATTAATCATTTATTTTCCCCTTTCTTCATACCTACTGGTAAATAATACGATTCATTGCCTGTAATCTTTTCTCCAGCACGTATACCGATACTACTTGCTTTTCCAGCAATTAAAAACGCCCCAAACACATACGATAGTTTCTCCATTCCTTTTTCAGTTTCCATACATACGATCGGAAGCTCTGTATACTTTTGAAATATCGGTAATGACGTTTTATATGTTTCATGTACATTTCGACTCATAATATTCGTATCTTTATCGCGAATTGTAATTGTATCACCTTCTCTACCAAATGAAGGTTTTTGAACAAAAGAACCTTTTCCTAAAAATAAATCTGGTTCTAAATATGTAGGTAACATATATTCTTTAATCCACTGTTGTTCCTCACGTGTATAAAAAGCCTCTTCTTCTGCTAATCCCCAAATAAGACACTGAATTGATTTTGGCTGAAGTAAGAAAGCTGACAAAGGATTTATAATAAAAAGCTTTCCGGCTTTTACAAGTTGCAGCAGTTCCACACCTACTAAATCTCCTGTTTCAGGATCTTGATCCTCAACTAAATCTTCTACCGGATATGTTTGGCGATATAAAACATCAATCTGCACTCCATCCCTATCCACTAAAGCATCCTTTGTAATTCTAAGTTCTGACATTGGCACCACTTTATTTTCAACATGGCATAGCTGACTCAAATACACCGTCGTATTCCAATCCTCTATATGTTCGTGATGTGCTGTAAAAACAACATTTGGATTGTCTATTCCCTTTATTGCTTCCATTACGGCTTTTGTAACACCAGAAGAAAGTAATCGTTCTTGGCCCAAGTTTGGATCATCATAGCCTAATTCTTCACAAATTTCCCCATTCATTTGAAAGCACTCCATAATAAAAGTTGGTGTATCGCTGTTAAATTCAAGCATTTTAATTTGGTTATCACCCGTTAAGACGAAATCAAATCGTGAAATAACAGATTCAGGATACAGCCCTTTCATTCTAATGAAAGGTAAGCTCGCAGGAGGAAATCCAAGTTCAAGAAGCTGATCGTCACATAAAGTCCGCAGAAGTCTAGCAGTCTTAAAAAATATTTTCCCCATGCGTTCAGTCGCTAGTTGTAATTGTTTCATAGTGTGAACTGTTATTGGAAAAACATGAAACAAACTATACTCACATCCATACAAATCCGACCAAAAATTCGGATATTTCGAATAAAACCCTTTTCGTTCCCTTGTGTATTGCGACATATTTTAGCCTCCATATCCTCCTTTTGAACCGCTTCCAATTCCCCCTTTAAATTCCGCAGACGATTGATACGATTTAAACGCTGATGAATTTTTAAAAGTGGATTTATTTTGATAGTATTTCCCGCCATAGAAGTAATGTCCTCGATAACCTGAACTGCTATCATCACACTGCCATACCCCAAGTTCATCATCCCAATCCCAATCAGAACAACTATTATCATTCGGTTCGGGGGGAATATCTTGCGCGCAGCCAAATAAGGTTCCAGTCATTAAAGACGTTAAAACACTACCTACTAGCCATTTCGTTTTTGTCACCTTCGCACTCCCCTTTTTAAATTATATTTCTATTATATAAGAAGCCATGATAAAGTAGAAGAAAAAGGAAGAAGAGGGATAAAATGCGCTTAGAATATCGGCTCAATGATGAAACGAAAGGGTATCCTGCTTTATGGAACTACGCAAATATTTCTAACTCTGAAATCGTCGCACGCATGACTTGTGAATATTTTATTAAAGAGAAAAATACATATGTTGTTACTGCAACGTCGGTAGATCCAGACGGAACAGCAGTTATATATATTCAAAAAGAAGTTTTTGCAAATGATCCTTCAGATCCTACATACTCCCATATAGGTTTTGAAATTAGAGAACTAAGAGAAACGAGTTCAAGCATAGTTGATAGTAAAGATGTATGGAACTATGAAGAAATTTTACCATCCCTTCATTCAGATATTATATATATTCAACGAGACGGCATGCATATGGAGTTCACCTTAGATTCAAGAGAGATTGATGAAGACAGAAAGTGTTATATTTATTATGGAAACTTCACAGGTGAATCAAGATAATATCGATATTTTTATGCAACAAAAAAACCTTACGTATAAAACGTAAGGTTTTTATATAGCCCCACATATGCCGTTCTCTCTAGATGTCCATAAACCTGCTCTCACAGGTGGATGCTCTCACAAATGTTTGTAACTTCCCTCTTAAAAAGATGGCCTGTTAGCTACATTTAAATATTGAACTTCCGTATTATACTTATTGGTTTAAGACATGCATAAGCTACGTACACCGTAGGAATTGTATATAAGTTTAGTTGAAATAAGACCCCCGCACGTGCCGCTCCTCGTAAATGTCCAAAAACCCGCTACTCGCAGGTGGATGCCCTCACAGTTACCGTACATCTTCCTCCACAAGGAAGGCTTGATGATGGTCGCTAAATATTGAGCTTCCGTATAACTAACATCGGTTTTAGACATAAATAAGTTACGTACACCGCAGGATGTATTATTTACTTGTCGTTATATTATCACATTGTTTCCAATGTGTAAAATACAATCTTTTTCGAGCAATCTCTTGCTTGTGACCTTATTTTAATACAAATTATTTTCGCATGCAAGTGATTAATCTTCTTCTTTTGCAATTTGATTTTCTGGATAAGAAATCCAATCGCTCCAGCTACCTGCATACAATTTAACATTTTGGAATCCAGCTACTTTCAGTGCAAGGATATTTGGGCACGCTGTAACACCAGAACCACAATACACAATTGTTTCCTTATCTTTCGAAAGGTTTTGGAATCGCTCTTGTTGCTCAGCTTCATTTTTAAATTGTCCTGATTCTAGCACTCCATCCTTCCAAAAATAGTTTACTGCTGTCGGAATATGTCCCGCTTTATGGTCAACAAGTTCCTCTACACCAGCATAACGTCTCGGTTCTCTAGAATCAATTAACGTAACATCTACACCTGCATGGATATTTTCTCTGACCGTTTCCATCGATACAAGCATATGGTCTTGTATATTTGCTCTGAATGTTTTTCGTATAACAACAGGCACTTCCGCTGTTATATGTAATCCATTCTCTTTCCAAGCAGGAAATCCACCGTCTAATATATATACTTTCTCATGTCCTACATAACGGAGTAACCACCATAAACGAGAAGCATTTGCGCCAGCTTGACTGTCATACGCAATTACTGTCGTATGTTCATCAATACCAGCTTGCGAAAGCTTGTCTGCAAACTCTTCAATATTCGGTAATGGATGACGGCCACCATGTTCTGTTACAGGACTTGATAAATCTAAATTTAAATCAAAATATAACGCATGAGGGATATGTTCTTCCTCATACTTTTCTCTACCCCAATTAGGATTCGCTAAATCAAACCGACAATCGATTATACGGACGTTCTCATCTTCTATATGCTCACGTAACCATTCGACTGTAACAATCATCTTTAACGACCTTCTTTCTCTTGCAAACGACTTACATACTCCATAACCATATCTTTTGTAACAAATTTACGTTGCAGTGCAACGCCATTTTTTGCAAGATCATTAATTTGCTTTGTTACCGTATTAATGACATCAACCGAAAATTCTTTCCCATTTGACGCAAGAGATACGGCTGCTTCAATAGCTGCTTCACGCTGCGCATCTAATTGTAAACATGCTTTTACACTTTCATTTTGTTTACGAGAATGTGCTGTAATTGCTTTATGTACTTCCATCTTCTCTTCCCCCTAATAAATAAGTTATACTTTCTCATTCAATTCCATTGCAAGCCGAATCATATCGCGACATACAATCCCATTTTCAATAATCTCTTCTTCATAATGCTTCGAAAAGTAATCAAAATCAATAGAAAAAATACGAAATCCACATTTTTGATATAAGGCAAGCTGTGAAACACTAGAATTACCCGTACCAACTTCAAGTTTAGACATACCATATCCTTTAGCAGTTTCTACAGCATGCTTCAATAGCTTCTTTCCAATACCTTTACCTTGCATATACTCTACAACCGCAATATTCATAATTTCCATCGTCTTCGGCCTTGTTTCCAAAAGAACATATACACCGACAACTCGGTCCTCTTGCTTAGCTACATATGTTAATCCTCTTTGCACATATGTATTAATTTGCCGTTCACTCGGATCGGCAATTAACAATAAAGATTTCGGTATAGCTTCTTTCGAAATACATTCTATTACAACAGACATAAAAATTCCCCCTTCTCTATTGTTCTAAACCCTCCTTGTCTACCATAAGTAATAGAAAGGAGGGATCACCATGGACAACAATGAGAAAAAATGCAACATCATCTCTATTGATGGAAAGAAGAAGAAAAGCGACACGTACTCCTATCCAAAATTAGTAGTAGAAAACAAAACATATGAATTTTCTTCATTCGTCTTATGCGGTGAAACACCAGACGGCAGACGACTCGTTCTTACTCATATGATTTCTACTGATGAATTTGCAGGGTTTGTAAAATCTTTAGATACTGTACTACAAAAGAAAATTGAACGAATCTTTTTTTCATAACAACTATTTAACATAAATTTCTTTTTCAATTTCTACCAACTGGCTTTGCAGTTGTTCTTTACTTTGTTCATATAGGGATACATCAATCGTTTCAGCCAATGCAAATAATATACTTTCATAATAGTTCATTACATCTTGCTGCATCACTGTTTGGAATAAGTTCCATTTTACATCCCACTCTTGCTTATAATGATGAACAAATAAATCTTCTTCATCAGCTACATAATTTGATACGAACGGTTCTAATACAAATTTTGCGTCCTCTTGCATGAGAGCTTTATCATTTTTTTCAAAAAAGCTTTTCTCATTTTTGAAATGTGCTAGTGCTTTTTTGAAATCTTTTATTTCAACTGAAGGGAACGGTTCTTTATGTGTAATATCTTTATATTCATACTCCGCTGTTCCACTCATAGAAATTGATTCATTTTCTACTTTACAGTTTACTACAATTTCATCCTTTGCACGCTTCATCGCTTCATCTATCCACTTTTCAAGGCGTAATGATGTCGCACGCATTTCTTGTAATAAATCATGCTGAATAAATGCTACTAATTCCATAACGCACTGTTGCAACTGTGTTTTTACATTCCCATCTGTTCGAAGTGACGCTGGATTAATAAATTCAGTAAACACATCGTTATAGCGTAGGAATAAGCGTTGTTGCACGTAATAAAGTAATTCTTTCACTTCATTTTGCATCGCTTGTTCTTCAGCAAGCACACTATATGATGAAATGATATGAAGTAGCTGATCACGCTCTGCTTCATATTTTTTTGTTTGCTTCTCTTTTTCATCATTCCCCTGCTTTGCACCGTTTATCATATTGACAAGAAGGTGATTCGCTCCTTGTAATGCGCCATATAGAGCATGTACAGACACAAGCATTAAATCTCTCATCATAAATGACGTGAACGATTCTTCAAACTTAGCAATCCCAGAGTTTTGTAAAATACCGTACTTCTCTTTTTCTATATTCTTTCCTTGTTTCTCTTCAAGCGCACATAAACTTGAAATTGCAAATAAACGCGGATTTCTAATACCGTATTGCAGTAGCTGATCTGCAATATAACCTTTTACCATTTCAAGTTCTTCTTCAGACTCTGCTAAATCGGCCGCATTTATTAGGAAGAACATTTTATCAAGAGCAAAAGTATCTTTTACACGTCCGAGCTGAATTAAAAATTCACGGTCAGCACGAGAGAACACATGGTTATAATATGTTACGAATAGAATAGCATCTGCATTTTTAATATATTGGAAGGCAACGTCCGTATGACGGGCGTTAATAGAATCAGCCCCTGGCGTGTCTACAAGTGCTACCCCCTGCCTTGTTAAAGCACAATCATAATAAAGCTCCATATACTCAACAAAACATGATTTCTCCTCATTCGCTACATAATCAGAGAACTCTTCTAATGTAACTTGTACTTGTTCCCCTAAATGAGTAGAAACTGCATCATATCCTTTTTGTACCGCTCGTAAAAAGCTAAATGTTGTTTTTTGCTTCCCGCTTGGTGACGGATATTTTATAATTTTTTCGATTTGCGATAACGCTTCATCTAACGTAGTAATTTCATAATGAAACAGCTTATAAACAGCTTTCATATCTTCTAATAGTGCCTGTGTTGATTTAAACTGAACAATTACTGTTCCGTGTGGTTTTTCCTCTGTGACCGGCAAAATTTGATTAATTGTTGCCGTCGTCGGATTCGGTGATACAGGAAGCACCTTATCACCTAGCAATGCGTTGGCAAATGATGATTTCCCCGCACTAAAAGCTCCGAATAATGCTACTGTAAATTGTTTCGTTTCCACCCGGCGTCTTTTTTCTATTACCTCTTGCTGTACGTGCTTCAGTGCAGGCAATGGTTCTAATAGTGTTTCAGCTTTTTTTACTTTTTCTAGTATACGTTGAATATTTAATACTGCCGTTCCTTTCAGCTCTTCCTCACGAGCCATTACGTTACCACTTACGACTTCTTGCTCTTGTAGTGTGAATTTCTCACTAACAATTTGTTTTTTATTTTGTAATATCTCATCTATTTGCAATCCTTCTGGTGTATCAATATGATCATGCCAAATGTTTTGTAAATAACCCTCATATTCCTCAAAATCATTACTGTATTGAACTTGCGTTTCTTTCGCCGTTTGCACCATCGTGTATGTTTCAATTTCTTCTTCAATACGAGCAACGGCTACCTTCACCTTTTGCTTTAAAACTACCGCACTCTTATCAAAAATTTGCTGTGCTTTTATAAAATAACGCTTCTTCAGTTCATTCGCTACATCCGCTGTATAAAGAAGTAAGTAATCACCAGTGAAACCTGCGCCTTGTTTAATTACTTCAGCCAACATTTCTGTTCCAAAAGCAATCTCTAAAGCATATATGTCTTTTCCAATTTCCTCTGTGAACAATCCTTCTTCTTTTAAGAAAGCTACAATAAATTCTTTCACATGAAAATCAAGTTGCGTTTCAACAGTCTTTTGCAAAGCAGAATAAAATGCTTCTAAACGTCTCTGTTTTTCTTGCTCCGTTTTCCCTTTCGCAAATAACAAACCAACTTTAAATTTCGTTAATTTCGTTTCTAAATACGCATTTGCCATTTCTCTCATTTCAAATGGCATTAAATACGCGTTATCTAATATAGCTTGCAAACCTTTTATAAATTCGTTTCTCACATGAGATTCTTTACCAGCCTCACGATTTTTAGTTTCAGTTAGCTCTTCCTTTTTTTCAACTACCTCTGCAATCGAAAACGGTGATGCTAACTCTTCCTCATACTTCATCAAATCCTTTTCATTCTCAGAAAGAATAAACGAGAAATGTTCTTGCATTAAGTATTCTGTTTCCCTCTCCATTCCATTTCTTACATTCTGTTCTTTTTCTTCCATAATAGAAGTAATTAACGTTTCTAAGGTTCCAATTTCATTATGTGGATGGTTCATCATTCGTAATGATGTATAATAAACGCCATCCACCTCAATATCCCAGTTAGAGAACGATTGTTTCACACTATCCTTATAATTCTCAAACGATAATTCATTTTCTTTATGTTTATCTATTTGGTTTACAACGAGATAAACCGTTTTATTACGTTGTTTCAATTCTTTAACAAATTGCAAATTCACTTCCGATTGGACGTGGTTATAATCCATCATATAAAAAATTACGTCTGCTAAATGAAGTGTCGATTCTGTTGCTAGTTGATGTGCATCATCTGTTGAATCAATCCCTGGTGTATCAACTAACATAACCCCTTCAGGAATTGGCGCATCATTACGATAAATATGAACACCAATTACTTCATCACCGTCTTTACAAATCTGTTTTAATTCTTCAGCTGAATATGCACCGTCATACTCGTACTGTTCTCCAGATTTAACCGTTACAACAACACGATCCATTCCTTTTTCAATTTTGACGACGTTAGCACTCGTCGGAATCGGACTTGTTGGTAATAGCTGCGCTTTATATAGATGATTCATCATCGTTGATTTCCCTGCAGAGAAGTGACCGCAGAACGCTATCATAAGCTGTTCTTGTTTATATTTTTGAATTACTTCAAACAACTTTAAGCTATTCTCTGCATCGCCGTGTTTTTGCCATTCTTCATAAAAACAAACAAGTTTTTTCATACCGTTTGTCTGTACTATGTTTGTCATCCCCTTGTTCCCCTTTATCCAAGATGTATATACTTTATCCCGCTATTTGCAAACTAATAATCAGTAAGAGATGAACCTCCCTTCTGATTACAGTTTCACTTTACTATCATACTAAATTTTCAGCATATTCTCATTAAAAATAAAAAATCCCTTTCATTCTTTTTACAAATGAAAGGGATTTTATGTCATATCATTCATTTTGCTGTTCCTACTCCATTTAAAACATACTTCGCAATAACCGCATATACAGCGACCGTACCTGCTACTAATGCATATACCATACTCACGCACCAACCTTTTTTTGATAATGATTATCACTTTTGAATATATTT
Organism: Bacillus cereus group sp. BfR-BA-01383; assembly: GCF_022663495.1. Taxonomy (NCBI): domain Bacteria; kingdom Bacillati; phylum Bacillota; class Bacilli; order Caryophanales; family Bacillaceae; genus Bacillus; species Bacillus cereus group sp. BfR-BA-01383. The sequence goes on along the minus strand of NZ_JAKUFP010000014.1, from coordinate 44,889 downwards.
TATCATTAAAGAGAATCATTATCAACACCTTTCATAAAGAAAGCCCCTTACGAGAAGGAGCTTTACTGCCTGTTTTGAAGAAGTTTAAAACTTGCTGTGCATTCTTATTATATCTCATAATGCCTATCTTAACAGTTTAAAAAAATGGAAATATACCCTATACCCTCCATCTTACATTTTGTATAATAAAAGGGAATTACTTAACAAGGAGGAAAATAATGACACAAAATCTCACACAAGGCGAGAGGATACACTCCATCGACATTATTAGAGGAATAGCTGTACTAGGTATTTTTCTTGTTAACTGGCCCGTTATCGCCGGGGTTGACTCACGTGATATTTCAGGAATTTATGAAGGAATAGACAGCTACATTCGCCTATTTTACGATATGTTTATTCAAACGAAATTTTATACCATTTTTTCGTTTTTATTCGGATTAGGTTTTTATATTTTTATGAATCGTGCTGAGGCGAAAACAGATCGTCCAAAAACTTTATTTGTTCGTCGCTTGCTTATTTTATTATTATTTGGTTTCTTGCATTACGTTCTTTTATGGGACGGAGACATTTTACATAGTTATGCAATCGCTGGATTTTTCTTATTTTTATTTTATAAGAGAGAGCCACGTACTATTTTAATATGGGCAATCGTTTTATTAAGTATTTTTCAGTTTTTCATGCTAATCGGTGGTATCGCTATTGCATTCGTTCCAAAGGCAGAATTAGAATTTTCCTTACCTATCATGCCACTTGAAGACTGGGTGTCACAAATACAAAATCGTTTCCATGCATTTTATGCTGATGGAATTGGACTAAACGCATTCATGCTCCCAGAAACAGTTGGGCTATTTTTACTTGGTTTATACGCCGGCAAAAAGGATATTTTCCGCCGCGCGAAAGAGTTAGATCCAAAGCTTAAAAAATGGCAAATTATTATGTTCATTTTAACATTACCAATGTGGTTCTTCATGGTCCGTTATTTCTTATCAAAACCATCTTATGAACCAATTTATATGCAGGTCTTTACAATGTTTAGCGGAAAAACATTATTCATCTTCTACATTTTCACGCTAATACGTTTATTACAAAAAGAAAAATGGCAAAACTTATTACGCCCATTCCAATACGTTGGACGAATGGCGTTAACGAATTACATCTCCCATACAATTGTTACATTACTTGTATTCGGACTACTATTCAAAAATGATTATCTTGCTCCATTATGGATAGGACCACTATTCTGCATCGGTTTCTATACATTGCAAATTTTTATGAGCCGCTGGTGGCTTTCACGTTATCAATACGGGCCACTTGAGTATATATGGCGCCTTGGTACATATGGAAAGATGATGCCAATTAAAAAGAAAAGCAAGGTCTCATAATGAGACCTTGCTTTTCTATGCTTCTCTTACTGCACTTTGCATCGGAACTGGTTCTTCTTTTACTTTCACTTTTCGCTGCGGCACCATATTAAACACGATATTTAACAATACTGCTGACGCACTTCCAAGTACAATTCCGTTATCAGTTAAAATACGAATGTTTTCAGGAAGCTGTGAGAATAACGTTGGAACGACTGTAACACCAAGTCCGATTCCGACAGAACATGCTACAATTAATAAGTTTTCTTGTTTACCAAAATCAACGCTACTTAACATTTTAATACCATAAGCCATAACCATACCAAACATTGCTAGCATAGCACCGCCAAGTACTGATTTCGGAATGATTGTTGTAATAGCTGCGATTTTAGGAATAAATCCAAGCACGATTAACATACCACCGCAAGTATAAATAATAACGCGATTTCTTACTCCAGTTAATTGAACAAGCCCTACGTTTTGAGAATACGTTGTATATGGAAATGCGTTAAAAATACCACCTAACACCATCGCTAAACCTTCTGCACGATAGCCTTTTGTTAATTCCTTTTCACCAATCTTTTTATTGCAAATATCAGATAATGCAAAGTATACACCTGTTGCTTCTACAATCCCTACACAAGCAACAAGAATCATCGTAATAATTGGCGTTAATTCAAATGTCGGTGTACCGAAGTAAAATGGCTGAATACCGTGGAACCAATCAGCCTCTCCAACCGCTTGCAAATTTACTTTCCCCATAAAAGCTGCAACGATTGTACCGAACAAAAGTCCTAGTAAAATAGAGATTGAACGGATAAATCCGTCAAAGAAACGATACATAATGATAATAAACAATAATACTCCAAATGCTAACGCTAAGTTTTCAAGACTTCCGAAATCTTTGCTTCCTACTCCTCCAGCCATATCATTAATCGCTGCTGGAACAAGTGTAACTCCAATTACTGTAACAACAGATCCTGTTACAACAGGCGGGAAAAGCTTTACAAGTTTCCCGAATAGCTTTGCAAAAATAACAACGAATAATCCAGCAGCAATAATCGCTCCATATATGGAAGACACGCCGTATTGTTTGCCGATTGCAATCATCGGCCCAACCGCTGTAAATGTACAACCAAGTACAACAGGAAGTCCAATACCGAAAAAGCGATTTGATAATGCTTGTAAAATTGTCGCAACGCCGCACATTAATAAATCAATTGAGACTAAATATGTTAATTCTTTTTGGTTTAAACCAAGTCCGCCGCCGACAATAAGCGGAACGATAATTGCACCCGCATACATAGCAAGCATATGCTGTATACCAAGCGATGCGATTTTAAATGGATGTTGCTTCATCGTTTATTTCACCTCCGCAGTTTCTTGCTGTACAAATGTAACTGTGCCGTTATCAAGTGATGCAATTTCTGCTAGTGATTCAACACGAACGCCTTGTTCACGAAGCTTCTTTCCTCCATCTTGAAATGCTTTTTCAATAACAATCCCAATTCCAGCAATACTTGCTCCTGCTTGCTCTACTAAACTCATTAAGCCTAAAGCAGCTTGGCCGTTTGCTAAAAAGTCATCAATGATTAAAACGCGATCACTTTCATCGATATGATTTCGAGATAATGAAATTTCATTCGTTTCTTGTTTTGTAAATGAATATACGTTTGCAACATACATATTATCTTGTAACGTTAACGATTTACGTTTTCTTGCAAAGATTACTTTTACACCAAGCTCTAATGCAGCCATAACCGCTGGTGCAATGCCTGAAGATTCAATCGTCACGATTTTTGTAATGTTATCTTCTTTAAAACGTTTAGCAAATTCTTTTCCAATCTCTTGCATAAGTACTGGATCAATTTGGTGATTTAAAAACGCATCTACCTTTAATACATCACCAGATAAAACCTTTCCTTCGTTCAAAATCTTTTCTTGTAATACTTTCATGTTTGTTCCCCCTCTTATGCAATAAAAAAACTCCAAAAGCCGCCACCACTCGTTACAAGTGAGAGACGCGCTTTTGGAGTTTCGCAAAAAAGAATGCTAAACAAGCAAATATATTCGTCCTCACTCATAGTCAAAGTATTTACGGTACTTCGGTAGAAACTTGCAGGCCATATCCCCGCGATTATATGAGTGTAGCTAACTATTTATTTTATAGAAGGATTATAACGTACTTTTTATATTTTGAAAAGCATTTATATGAAAAACACGTACAAATTTCATAAAAACAGTATTTTCGTTCGAGTTTTGTAAACTCTTACATTTCATATTAAAGCGTCGTTAAAATGAATGGTCCAGCTTTTGTAATCGCAATTGTATGCTCATATTGAGCTGATAATTTCCCGTCCATCGTCCGCGCAGTCCATCCATTTAAATCAACTTTAGAATATCGCATCCCTACATTTACAATCGGCTCAATTGTAATTACCATGCCTTCTTGTAACTGAGGTCCTTGTCCTGGCTTTCCAAAATGGAAAATTGCTGGTTCTTCATGAATCTCTTTCCCAATCCCATGCCCCGTAAAGTCTCTTGCAACAGAAAAACCTTCAGAAGCTACATAACTTTCAATTGCATAGCCAATATCCCCTACATAGTTACCGATTATGGCCTGATCAACCCCTTTATACAAAGCGCTTTCAGCTACTAACAATAACTTTTTTTCTTCATCAGAACTATCTCCCACTACATACGTCCATGCAGAATCTGAGAGACCACCATTTAAGTTTACTACCATATCAATTGTCACAATATCTCCCTCATTTAAAGGAACATCCGTTGGAAACCCATGACACATTTCGTCGTTTACAGATGCACATATTGCGTATGGATATCCGTTGTAACCTTTCTGCTCGGACGTTGCACCATGCTTTTCTAAATACGTTTCAACAAACGTTTCAATTTCTTGTGTCGCTATTCCTGGTTTTATCATTTTCGCAATTTCTCTATGACATGAAGCAAGTAATTTCCCAGATTCATGCATCAAATCTATTTCATTTTTCGTTTTAATTGTAATCATGCTACCTCTCCTTACTAAACTTGCTATTTGCTACTAAAATTCAATCATACACATCCTCTTCCAAAATTTCAAAACTTCTAATTACAACAAGTATCATTTATTTCTAGGTCAAAATAAAAAACAGAAGAGCCATTCTGTTTTTTAATCATTCTTACATATATAATTCATTTTCAAAAATTCAAAACAACTGCCATTTGTTTTCTGTATAAACGTTCCAACTGCTTCGAATCCTACTTTTTTATATACTTTGATTGCCCTTTTATTAAATGCTGCTACTGATAATGTTATATAGTCACAGTTATAGTTTTCTTTACTAAAATCTAATCCGGCTTTTACGAACTGTAAACCTAATCCATTGCCTGTTATATTAGGTCTCATTCCAAGCCCTATATCGATCGTTCGGTTATTTATTTTACAAAAGCTAAAGAACCCAATGAGAGTACCATTTCCCTTCACAGCAAATGTATCATCTCCTCTACTCTCATCATCTAAAAACTCAGCTAAGTCTTCTTGATCTGCCTCTATATCATAAAAGGAATATTCCCCTTCGTAATGCCAGTTATGTGCTATTTCCTCCGCTTCTTCTTGCGTCATTACTGTATATGTATAATTCATTCTCCTATCTCCTTTAACAAAAAGAGCTGCAATTAAGCAGCTCTTTTACAACTCATAAATCTCTTTATATTTCGCTTCTAAATAATCTGCTAAGTAGTTTGCGTTTAGTCCTTCACCTGTTACATCTTCTAAAATTTCAAGTGGTTTTTTCGTTTTACCATATTGGTGAATATTTTCTGTTAACCATTCACGAATTGGTGTTACGTTTCCTTCTTCTAATAATGCATCAAAGTTTGGAATATCCGTTAGCATCCTTTGTTTAAATTGCGCTGCATACATATAACCAAGCGCATAAGATGGGAAGTATCCAAATGAACCGCCAGCCCAGTGAACATCTTGCAATACACCTTGTGCATCATTTTCTGGACGAATTCCTAAATATGCTTCCATCTTATCATTCCAAGCTGTTGGTAAGTCCCTCACTTGTAATGTGCCATCAAATAATTCTTTCTCCAGCTCATAGCGAACCATAACATGAAGCGGATATGTAAGTTCATCTGCTTCTATACGAATGAATGATGGTTTCGATTCGTTAATTGCATCGTAAAACTCATTCACTGATATATCGTCAAATTGACCATCGCTATACTCTTTTAATAAATCATAATTTTTCTTCCAGAATGATTTATTACGGCCAATAAAGTTCTCAAAGAATAATGATTGTGATTCGTGAATACCCATAGATGTGCCACTGCAAAGTGGTGTACCTTCAAATTGTTCTGCAATATTTTGTTCATATACAGCATGACCACATTCATGAATTGTTCCAAACACGGCCATCCGGAAATCTTTTTCATCATAGCGTGTCGTAATACGAACATCCCCTCTATTTAATGTAATTTCGAAAGGATGTACTGTTTCATCAAGACGACCTGCTTCAAAGTCATAATTCAATTGCTTTAATAGCTCTAATGTAAAGTTCTTTTGTTTTTCTTTTGAAAAACGTTCAGCTAAAGCATTTGTTTTTAATTCTTTTTTAGACTCAGAAATTTCTTTCACAAGCGGAACGATACGCTCACGAAGTTGACCAAATACATGATCTAATACTTCTACTGTGATTCCTGGCTCATACATGTCTAATAATGTATTATATTTATATGTTTCGTAACCCCAATATGTAATAAATTTCTTTTTGAATTCAACAATTTTCTCTAAATACGGACGGAACATTTCGAAATCAGATTTTTCGCGTGCTTCTTCCCACACACTTTCCGCTTTCGCTTCTAATTTCACATATGCTTCATATTCCGCTTGTGGAATTTTCTTATTTCTATCATATTCTTTACGACATTCTTCAACCATTTTCTTCGTCGTTTCAGAAAGTTTATCTTCACGTATTAAAGCTTCAAGCTCTGTTAAATAGTTTCCCATCTCATCTGAAGTCGACATTACAAACACTTCTGATGAAAGCATGCCGATTACTTCTGAACGCTGGTCCACACCTTTTTTAGGCGCACCTGTTCTTAAGTCCCAAAACATTAAGCTTAATGCTTCTCCGTAATTCTCTATCTTCTTCACATATGTTAAAAATTGTTTTTCTACTTCATATGTAACAACTGTCATAGTATAAAAAACCTCCTTTTTCTACCTCAAACTTAATTCGACATGGAGACGTAAATTCCTTTTATAATAGAAAAAAAGCTTGGCAAGTGCCAAGCTTTCTCCTTATAATTCTTTACCTTCTACTGGCAGTACATTTTTCACTGCTGCAATCACTTTCTCATCTTCTGTATCAGATAAGAAGATTGATATAGCACCTTTATCGTCACTCGTACGAATTAAACGTCCAATTCCTTGACGAAGACGTAAAATCATATATGGTACATCTACATCCCAGAATGGATCGTTTACGTGCTTGCGCTTCGCTTCAAACACAGGATCGTTTGGAGGGAATGGTAGTGACCAAATAATAACATGTGATAATGATGAACCAGGAATATCTAAACCTTCCCATAAATGAACGGCACAAAGTACAGTCTCTTCTTCATTTTGGAAGCGAGAAACGAGCTGACTAATTTCTTGATCCCCTTCATATAGGAACGGAACTGACATTTGCTCTTTACTTACATATTCTTTGAACGCTGCAAGCTCTTGCGTTGTACGGAATAATACAAGTGTACGTCCATTTGTTTTCTGTATATTTTCAAGTGTATATTGGCACTTTCTTTCCCATTCATTTTCTTTCGTATGCGATAGTAAGTTTACTGCCATTTGCTCTTCATAATCAAATGGTGAGGCAACTGAGAATGATAAATAATCTTTTACCCCTAAACTATTTGCTGTAAATGCGAATGAATCGTTATTAGATAATGTTGCAGAAGAGAAAATATAAGGGATTTTCTTCGAGAATACTTTCTCTTGTAACACTTCTTCAACTGCACGCGGCATAATCACTAATGTGAAGGCACCATCACCTTCTTCACCCCATGTAATTACATTTTTCTCATGCATGAAAAGACGAAGTGAATGTTCTAACACATCTAAATGCTCATCAACGATATTTAAATCATATGTGTTTACCGTATGCATTTCACTTTCAAACACTAATGCATCACCGACTTCACCAATTTTCGCATAAAGTCGCTTCGCTTCAGCTGTTACCTTTTCTGTCACAGTAATTTTCAAACGATCAGAACCAGCAATTTCCTTTTTGTTCTCTTGTAATACATCAAAGAATCGCTCTGTTTGCCAAATTGTTTCTTCTACTAAATGTGCAAACTCTTCACGAATATCATTTTGCAACAATCTCGTTAAAAGTTGCTCCATCATCGTTTGCTTTAAACGGTACGTTAAAGCTTTTTGAGCTGCATACTCTACAAGGTGACCTTCATCGAATACAACACAGCTACTTTCAGGTAATAACGGGATTTGCCCTTCACGCTTACGAGCATCATACGTCCAAATATGATCCATATAGAAATCTTGAGAACAAATGATTAAATCTGCCGCTTTACGATAATGTTCACGTGAAAGAGTTTGACCACAACGATGACGAGAATCACATGTGAAGCAATCTTGGAAGTAATCCCAGTTTACTTTTGACCATTCCTCATCATTTAAAAGTGGAAATTCTTTTCTATCACCATAGTGAGTAAAGTTTTGCATCGTACCATGATCAAATACAAACTGTGGTAATTCATAATATACATCTTCAATTACTTCTGGAGCTCGTCCACTCATAACGTCTTCAAGTTTACGTAAACATAAATAATTATCCATCGATTTCGCAAGTCTTACATCAACAGATAGTCCTAATGCTTCAGATAATTTAGCAATATCCCCTTCTTCTTTTACAAGCTGCTCAATTAACGTTTCATCTGCACAAGCGATAATAGCAGGCTTCCCTGTATAACGCGCATAACAAATTGCATATAAAAGATATACAATTGTTTTCCCTGTTCCTACACCTGCTTCTGCGAACATAACTTTCTTCTCTTGAAAAGCACGCTCTAATTGAAACGCCATAAAAATTTGTTCATCACGCTCTTCAAAGCCTTTTTCCGGAAGGATGTCGTAAAACACATCTCCAATCCACTCATTCAACTTATCATAAAAATTATCTTGTTTCCCTACTTCAAATGGTAATCTCTTCTCAGTAAACATCCTTAGCCTCCAACCAAAAAGTTTTTCTATAAAAAGACACAGTAACTGCTACTCATATGTATGCAGTTACTTTCCCCTGTTGCAATACATAGAAATACACGAAAAAAAATTTCCCTTTCGAAAAAGGAAAATTTTTTTCTATATTAATGACTTTAAATACCGTTTATCAATCGCTATTTCATGTGAAAGAGCTGATAAATATTCTTCTTGTGCTTTTTGTATTTCATCTACAATTGCACCTTGACTATCCACTTCTTTTCCGATCTCATCATACGTACGGTGAATAGCTTTTTGAATCATTGATAATTGAAAACTATCCATATCAGTTCCTCCTTTACGCATTACATAATAGCCAGTATATGCGTGCTGGAGGAGTTTTATACTATGAGTTACGCGGTGGACGTTTTCCGAAGTATTGGTAGTAGTCTGTACGGATAAAACCGTTAAACAACTTACGTTTTTTCGACGCATCTTTTCCGTAACACTTCTCAAATGCTTCATAACTTGTTAATAAATACATTGACCACGTGTCTAATGGGCGGAATACCTCTCCCATTTCTTTATATAATTTTTCAACAAGTGCTCTTTCACTTAAACGTTCTCCGTATGGAGGATTCGTTACAACATAGCCATAATCCTCTTTTGTTGTGAAATCTTTTACTTGCATTTGTTTAAATGATATAAGATCCCCTAATCCAACCTCTTCTGCATTATCTTGAGCGACTCTTATCATACGATGATCGATATCTGATCCAATGATTTGCAGTGGTTGATTATAGTTTGCCATATCTTCAACTTCTTGGCGAGCCTCACGCCAATTTTGTTTACCAACCCAGTCCCATTCATCCGACGCAAAGCCTCGATTAAATCCTGGTGCAATATTTTGTCCAATTAATGCCGCTTCAATTGGAATTGTTCCAGATCCGCAGAAAGGATCAACGAACGGACGATCAGGCTTCCAGTTTGTTAACTTAATTAAAGACGCAGCTAATGTTTCTTTTAAAGGCGCTTCACCTTGTTCAAGACGGTATCCACGTTTATGAAGACCTACACCACTCGCATCAATTGTTAACGTTGCAATATCCTTGAGCATTGCAATTTCAATACGGAATAACGGACCATCTTCTTCAAACCAAGTTGTACGTCTATAAGTTGTTTTTAATTTCTCAACAACGGCCTTTTTAACAATACGTTGGCAATCTGAAACACTAAATAATGTTGATTTCAAAGATTTTCCGATAACAGGGAATTCTCCATTCTCCGGAATATAGTCTCCCCAATTTAACGCTTTCGTTTTTTCAAATAACTCATCAAATGTCGTTGCTTTAAATTCGCCGACTTTAATTTTCACACGGTCCGCAGTACGTAACCATAAATTCGTACGGCAAATTGCTTTTTCATCCGCTTCAAACGTTACCTTTCCGTTTTCCACTTCACATTCATAACCAAGATCGCGAACTTCTCGGGCAACTAACGCTTCAATACCCATTGCCGCTGTTGCAATTAAAGTAACTTTTCCCATTTGCATTCACCTCTTATGTATAATCAAACAATAATTAATAACATGTTGTCCTATTAATTATTACATATTACGAAAAATTTTCTCATTTACCATTTTAACTCACAATTTATAACTTCATACAAATAAAAAGCCCTCCTCTAACAAAGGAGAGCTGAGTTATTTCATAGTTGGTTCATAACGTTCTGTAAGCCATGTTCTGTTCCTTTGTACTGCAAACGGCCCACGCCTCGTACTCCGGTGGTAATCATCTATCTACAGGTTACAAAAACCTGTCCTTTTCCATCGTTCATTTCCTTGAAAAAGATTCCCCTACCATTATTTGGGTTTCTCGCTCGTGGGGTTTACCTCGTTCCACTCCTATCATTTCTTCAAGGACTTCGTCACTGTGGCACTTTAAAGGTAGTCAAACCATATCCGAAAGGACTTAGGTTTTTTCCCTGCCGTTAAACCAGCCTTACAGCCAGAATACCCTAGCTTATGACTTGGCTAGGCACGAACACTACAGCCATCTCAGGCCGTGCGAGCATGGACTTTCCTCTACAACGTTGGCGTTGCAGCGATTACCCAAACGTTATGACAAATATTAGTATAGTGGAAACAAAAAGATTTTGCAATGTTTTTTTCTATGTAAAATCCTTTAACCTTTTTACCACCTTTAATTACTCGTATAACTTACTTCCAAATACAGCTTTTTCTAAATTAGATAGACGTTTTAAAATATCCGTATTTGTATTGTTATATACAGGTTGTGCAACTGGTGTTTGTACCGGTTGTTGCGGAACTTGTGTTGCCGCTACTTTCTGTTCTTCTAATTCACGTTTCAAACGAGCATTTTGTTGCTTTAATTGATCAAATTCCTTATGAAAGGCTTCATAATCTTTAATAATCATATCAAGAAACTTATCTACTTCTTCTTGTTGATAACCTCTCATACCTGTTTTAAATTCTTTTTCTAAAATATCTTTCGCTGTTAATTTAATTTTATCCGAAATCATTTTCTTCACCTCAAATTTTTGCCAAAGCTTTCATTAACTAAATTTTTTCAGAAACAATGCCTTTTGTCAATCAAATATACAAGCACTATATGACATATTACAGATTTCGTGATACCGAAAATCCCATATTGGACTTTAGTCCGCCTTTAGCGGTGGGAGTGTCAATCTGCATTATTCCACTGTTCCTCTTCCATTATATCTTGTAAATCAGAAAAAAGAATGAAATAACTGTGATAATTTTCTATTTCTCCTTTTTTCTTAGCTACTTCTACAATATATTTAGGGCTCCCAAGCTTTTCTTCATCATATACAGCTAAAAGTGCATCGCTTTTTTCAATAAAAAATTGATTCTTTAATTTAAATTGCTCTGGGCTTTCGTACTTTCGTTTCGTGATACTATCAACATGATCTGCTTGCGAGAGAATAAATTCGTAATATTCACGACTATCTTCTTTCCAATTTTCTTCTTGTTCTAAAAATGGAGTAAATACCGCTAATTTTAAATCTGGATATTCTTCTTGAATTTCAAAAACAACTTCAGCAGCCCATAGTTCGACTCCTAACTGGCCGCTTATAATCACCCACTCCAAACCATCTTCTACAAAAGCAGTTAATTTACGACGCAGCGCCTTTTTTATACATTCTACTCCTGGATGATCATTTTTAAATATCCCAAGTTCAAATGGCTTATATCCTGTTACAGCAACAACTTTCATATCCACACCTCAATTACAAAAAAAGAACTAGCATTTCGCTAGTTCTAACATATCATTTACTTTTTAAACATTCCACCAACGTTTGGTCCTACATTAGGTCCGAATGGTGACACGTTCGGTCCTGGTCCAAATGGTGACACGTTCGGCCCTGGTCCAAATGGTGATACATTTGGTCCTGGTCCAAATGGAGATATTTGATGACCATGATGTCCATGGTGACCATGACCACATGGTCCACACCCACCACCAAATCCACCAACAGATCCACCAACAGATCCTGGATCACCAGGGTCTACAACATTTACGTTCGAGTTTGTTTGTGGGAAGAAGTTTTGGTTTTTAATTTGTTGATGGTGTACATGTGTTGTATGCGTTGGGAAAATGTGTGGTACCACCGTTGTTGAAAAAGAGTGTGTTACACACTGTTTCGTCGGATGAATGACAGGAGCAGTTGTACAAATAGGTCCTACAGGCTTATGCCCTCCAAAACAAGGATGACAATGATGCATAGTTTTTTCTCTCCTCTCTCATTAAAAAAATCTGATTACACTGTTACAATATGAGAAAAGAGGTGAAGCCGCTTGTTATATACACCCATTTATTTCATGGAAATTTGTCTAGAACTATGCTTCATTCATAATATGCATAATGGACAACAATCCATCATCATTTACCAAAAAAACCCCCAACTTGCTTAACGATTCCTGTCACTTGATTCATCGCATTCATCATTTGTCCAGCTGTATTCATCATTTTATTCACATCATAGTTTCCATCTGATGTTTTAAATTGGGAAACAAAGCTAGAGAACTGACTTGGTTGCTGTTGTTGCTTTTGTTTGCTCTGCGTCGGATACGGTTGTTTTGGTGGATAAAACATCGCTTGTTGATTCCCATAGGGAGATGGTGGCGGCATATAATATTGTGAGTTCATATAAGGTTCCTGCTGTTGATTCATATAAGGTTGCTGCTGTTGTGATTGGTTCATGTAGGGTTGTTGTTGCTGTTGATTCATAAATGACACTTCAAATGGCTGGTAATAATTTTGATTTCCATAATGAGGCTCGAAAGGATACATATTATACCGTAAATATGTATCCGTATTATATTGGTACATATTTTGCTGTGCATATGGATTACCTTGCTGATATACGTTAGATTCTTGAAACATGCATTCTCTCCTCCTTCACATAAGTTTCTACATATATAATATGTACCTGTAAAATAATATGTGTGACGGAGTATCTGTCTATTTTTGTCGGAAGTTTAAATTTTTAAAAAATTAAGAAAGAAAACCCTTCCATGCTATGATAATTAAGAAGAAGATTCTCATTGGGGAGGAATCAACATGGTATTAGGGGATTTAAAACAAACATTTTCTCAAAAGAAGGGGTATTCCACAGAGAATGTAAATGAATTGTTAGACTTTGCGAGACATTGTTATCTCGAAGGGAAAATATGTATATCAGATTACCGAACATTAATTAAAGAATTAGAAATAAACGGTGCAACAAAACCTACAACAATGACAGAAGCTTAAAGTGAAACTTTAAGCAGTGGTGGGGTTTTGTTCATCCCACTACTTATTAGCCTTTACTGATCGGGCTTTTACTGGTAGTTCGACCTCCACCTTACTTCTTTGTTTCAGCAAAGTTTTGAGGTGGGGGTTTTACTGTCCGCAAATAGCGGAATAAAAAACAAGAGAGTTTCCCCTCTTGTTACTTACATTGCTCAACTATATTTTGCAAAGTATACGAAATGGCTTGATGTGTTTCAAAGAATCGCTTACCTTTACCTTTATTTACAAAACATTGCAACACATTTGTTTGTAAATTATCGTACACTTGATCAATTTGCTGTACATGTATATACTTCGGTTTTTCTTCCTTAATCCATCTATAAGCTAATTCTTTCCACACATTTAATTCCTCATCTACCATGTTTACAAATGGCTTCATATCCTTATAAAAATCGTATTCGATCATTTCTCTTTTTTTCACATTCGCTTCATTATTATACTGCATGAGTTTTTCAGAAGACTGTATTAACGCTTCATACCTCATTTCATTCCCACCTTACTTATGCACTCACTACGACGTTTTGAAACGTTTTAACCCAATTCCCTTTTTCTTCGTGATGCACTAATTTATTTTCCATATGCTCAATATGCATTTCTGTTATTTCTATCTTATTGCATATTTTTTCACCCTTGTCCTTCAATGCATGATTCATTCTAATCCCTATATTCATTTCCAGCAAATCGAGAGAACTTAACATTTGATCCATTTTTTTCATTACATCTTCCTTCTGAACCATCGCCATATACAAAACGCCTCCTTCTTTGCTTTTCCTTTGTCATGTAATTTCGCCGAACGATTTATCACTCCTGCTCACATGACAAAACTAGTTGTTATTCGTCAAAGAAATCATTTTGTATGTCATTTATGAGAATGGTAACAATACAAAAAGGAGGTGTATTACGATGGCAAAAAATAAAAATGAAAAAAAGAAAAAACAAAACAAACAACAAAACAAAACTGAGACTGGTAATCCAAAGCTTGATGGTCCAAACTTTCCTGCTACATAAAGTGAAACTTTAATCAATGGGGGGGTTCTTCATCCCCACTAATTATTAGCCTTCACCAATCGAACTTTTACGGGCAGCCCGCAAATAGCGGGATAAAGTGATCCTTTAATGAATAGGGACAGCTAATTTCCAATCTATCTTTAATCTCTTACTTTCTTTAAGTTTTGAGATTAAATCCTTAGCACATACACGGTAGGATTACTTCACATTAAGAAGTCCCGTCTTCAAAACTGAAGACGGGACTTCTTTTTTATTATATCATGAACTCATCTATCCTTTTAACAAAACGATTTACGATAGAAACAGCATGAATATTCTCTCTCTTTCTTCTATACCATTCTGTTATATGAACTTCACTCTTTGGTTCTTCAAATAGAAACAGCACATTCATTTCCATGTCTTCGTAAAACCAATCCTTCATACTTATTTCCTCATGCGCAACAACAGAACAAACATCTCTAAGTACCGGTGTATAAGACTTTCTAGTTTCCCTTAAGTAATATTCATAATCCTCCCTTGAACCTGTATGTGTTGTTTCCAATGCAAACGTATAAAATAAATTTTTATATTTCGCATGAAACAATAGCCACGCTAATTTTTTCCCAAGTTCTATACGCTTTTGTAACGTTTCAAATTGATAAACCGAAAACCCATACAGCCTTCCTTCAATTGTTGGGAAAATAACTGCACTAATATGAAACATCTCTTGCACTTTAAAAAGTGCAGTATGAAATACATGCTTTTTAAAATATGTATTCTCAATGACTGGTTTTTGAATTTTATTTTGCTCATTTATAATAAGCGCTGTCATAAGCCTATTGATATCTCTTCTCTCCCAGAAAAATGTCCATTCTTTTTCCATAAAAATTGATACATTGAAAAATTGTAACAAATGAAAGAGAGGTATACGTCTCCTCTTACTCTCTTCATATAGCAATAGCTGCGGAAATGCATCTAAGAAAATAATCCAATTAGCCTGTTCATACATAAGAAAAAAATGTTTTTTCACTGATTGAGGTAAAACAGTAGCATAGTATCTTCCTTCTAAATCGGTCATATTCCAGCCGGCATTTCTCGAGACCATACTCGCTAAAAAAGACCACCGAATTTCACTATTTCTTATGTAAAATTCTTGATACGATTGTGTCCGAGAAATGTTGTCAACATTAGTGATTTCTGTATTCTTTTTAATATTGCAAACTATAGCTTTTTCTTCTTCTGTACAAACAATATTTTTACGATATTGTTTAATTTTCATATAATCATTCGGTGTAAACATGAATAAGTCCTCATACCTTTCTTGAAAAAACTCACATCTTCTTTCATTTTTTGATATAATCACCTTTGTAAGTAATTCTTAGCAAGTTGGGAGTGGACACACTATGACCATTCGTTACCCAAATGGAAAACGGTACAACCAAGCTTCACAACCTCATAAAACACCTATTAAAAAACATACTTATAGTAATAGAGGTATGTCCCTTGAAGAGGAATTGAATGAAACAAATGAATATTACTTAACCCATAATATTGCATGTGTACATAAAAAACCTACACCTCTTCAAATTGTAAAAGTAGATTACCCCGCTCGAAGTGCTGCAGTGGTAAAAGAAGCGTATTTTAAACAACCTTCTACAACAGATTACAACGGTGTATACAAAGGAAAATACATCGATTTTGAAGCAAAAGAAACAAAAAATAAAACTAGTTTCCCACTTCAAAACTTCCACCTTCATCAAATTGAACATATGAAGCAAGTAATTGCTCATAATGGAATTGCATTTGTTATTATTAGATTTACACTTTTTGATGAACTTTATTTACTCGATGCGAAACATATTATTGCATTTTGGAATCGTCAAAATACTGGTGGACGTAAATCAATTACTAAAGAAGAAATAGAAGAGCATGGATCTTTATTGTCATGCGGTTACCACCCTCGGATTGACTATATCCGTGTACTAGACACGGTTTATTTTTCGTGATAGAGTCATCACTAAGGCTCTTTTTTCGACTTTTGGGGGAGAGAATGAAAGGTAGGAGAAAGTATAATGTCAGATAATTATCGTTCTCGTACAGAACGAAATCATGTGAAAAATCAAAAGAAAGAAACAAATAAAGAAGAAAAACCAAAGAAAAAAGGCTCCTTTTTTAAGAAATTCCTTATAGGTTGCCTACTTCTTGGTATCGTCGGTCTCGTAGCTGGCGTTTCCGCTTTCTTTGTTATGATAAAGGACGCTCCAAAATTAGACAAATCAAAACTTGTCAATCCTTTATCAACAAAGTTCCTTGATAAGGACGGAAATTTCTTCTATGAATACGGTGCTGAAAAACGAACCCATGTTACTTACGATCAAATTCCAAAAGTAGTTGAAAATGCATTCCTAGCAACTGAGGATTCACGCTTCTATGATCATAATGGAATTGATTTTAAACGAACTACTAAAGCGGTTATGGAAAACATCACTGGTGGTTTCGGTTCACAAGGTGGTAGTACGATTACACAACAAGTAGTTAAAAACTATTTTCTAACGATGGACAAAACCGCAAAACGAAAAGTGCAGGAATGGTACTTATCTTACAAATTAGAGCAACAATACTCTAAACACGAGATTTTAGAAATGTACTTAAACAAGATTAACTTAGGTAACCGTTCGTACGGTATTGCAACAGCAGCTAAAAAATATTATGACAAAGATTTAAAGGATTTACAATTACATGAAGCTGCAATGCTTGCTGGTTTACCCCAAGGTCCTAACATATATGATCCAACAAAACCAGAAAATGTTGAACGAGCAACAGATCGTCGTAATATCGTATTATCATTAATGAATCGACATGGTTATATAACAAAAGAAGAAATGAATAACGCAATGAAAATCCCTGTAACTGAGGGTCTTCTTCCATCTTCAGAAGTAACTGAAATGAAGTATCAAGCATTTTTAGATGCTGCTGTAAAAGAAATTGAAAAAGAATACCCTGATGTAAATATCGGTTCAGATGGTTTAACAATCCATACAACACTTGATCAAAATGCTCAAGATTACGCCGACAAAATTATGGATGGCAATATCATTAAGTATCCAAACGATCAATTCCAAGGGTCATTCGTATTTATGGATACACAATCTGGAGAAGTTCGAGCAATTGGCGCTGGACGTAAAGAAAGTAAGTCTACTTTTAAAGGTCATAATATGGCCATTGATTTAAAACGCCAAGTTGGTTCAACAATGAAACCAATTTTCGACTACGGTCCTGCGATTGAGAATTTACAATGGTCTACATACCATCAGTTAAACGACTCAGAATATACGTATTCTAATGGTAAAAAGATACGAAATGCAACAAACAGCTACAAAGGTGACGTTTCACTACGTGAAGCTTTGAAAAAATCATTAAATATCCCGGCTTTAAAGACAGCACAAGCAGTTGGTCTTAATAAGTCAAAAGAATTTGCTGAAGGTTTAGGTATGACGTTTAATAAGGGAGAAGTATTTGAATCTACTGCAATTGGTAGTAACGATAGTTCTCCATTAGAATTAGCAGGTGCCTATGCAGCATTTGGTAATGACGGTGTTTATAATAAACCTCACTTCGTAAAAGAAGTTATCTTCCCAGATGGGAAAAAGAAAAGCTTTAAACCGAAAGAACAACGTGCAATGCACGACTATACAGCTTACATGATTACTGACGTTCTTCGTGACGTAGTAAAGCCTGGTTCTGGCGGTACAGGTCCAACAGCATATGTTTCAGGTATTGACGTAGCAGGTAAAACAGGAACACAGAACTTTGATGAGTCAGTTATTAAAAAATATGGCATCCCAGCTGATGCAAACAGAGATAGCTGGTTCGCTGGCTATTCACCTCAATATACAATGGCTGTGTGGACTGGTTACGAAAAGGACGGCCCAGAAAATTACATTGGCGATCGTTCTACTAGAATTGCACAACAAATGTTCCAAGTTATGATGAGCAAATTCGCTACAGATACATCTCGTTTCGAACGTCCTTCTTCTGTACAAGAACTAAACGGTGAGTTATACGTAAAAGGTGCGAAAAAAGATGCAATTAAACAAATTAAAGTAGATCCACCTAGTGGCCTGAATGTCAATTTCGATGGCGCTAGCACAGTGACACTAAACTGGTCTGGGCCAGCAGAAGTTGATGCATATGCGGCTAGTTATAAAGCCTCTGACGGTTCAAGTGGTAGCTTATCAATAAGCGGCACGACAGCTACTCTTGGTGGCATTAAACCAGGTGTTACTTACAGCTTCTCTGTAGTAGCGAAAAAAGGTACAGGAACAAGTCCTGCAATTGGTGCATCCTTCACTGCTCCTGGCGGAACTCCGGATGCAAAGCAAGCTGAGGACGCGGCTAAGCAGAAAGCTGAAGAAGAAGCTAAGAAAAAAGCTGAAGAAGATCAGAAAAAGGCTAATGAAGATAAATTAAAACAAGAAGAAGCTAAGAAAAAAGCTGAGGAAGATCAGCGTAAACAACAAGAACAGCTACAGCAGCAACAACAAGAGCAAGAACGTAAACAGCAAGAAGAAGCTCAAAAGAAAGCTGCTGAAGAAGAGGCTAAGAAAAAAGCTGAAGAAGAAGCTAAGAAAAAGGCTGAAGAAGAAGCTAAGAAAAAAGCTGAAGAAGAACAACAACAGAATACCGGAGAAGATACACCTCACGCAGACGGAAATGTTGTTACAACAGCGTCTTAATAAACAAAAAGAAGTCCTTTCTCTTAACGAGAAACGGACTTCTTTTTTGTTATCATTTTCTTTACATATAGCTTTTCTATTTCGATATACAACTGTGCTAATTGAATATAAGAATGATAATTACTCGGTTTCTTTATAATAAATGAATATCGCTCCATAAAATTAACAGGTTGTACTTCCAATTTATTCGTATTTACTTGTATTTCATTCAAACTATGAACAGGCTGGCCATTTAACCAATATACAATCGATAGCAAGTGCGCTGCAAAAAGAATCATTGGATCTTCAGCTTCTTGTTTTTTTCTGTTTCGAAATAGTATAGCAATTTCTTCATGCTTGCTTTTCCATACATGCAACATCGCAGGAACACTTTTTTCAATTTCATTCCATGGCTCATATTGTCTTTCTATATCAAATATAAAGTACGTATTTTGTATTATTTCTGTAAAAGATTTGTCCGTGTGATACGTAATCGAATTTGCACTCTCTTTAAAAAATGGTACGCACCGAAACTCTTTCGGTATTTCTATAACTCGCTCCATCCTTTATTTCCCCTTCATTCGTTTCTTTCCTTCTCGGCATATTTCTAGTAATCGGCACTCTTCACATTGTGGTCGCTGTGCTTTACAATAATAACGTCCGAAGAAAATCATACGGTGATGCGTAACTCCCCACTCATCCATCGGAACTTTCTTCATTAACGTTTTTTCCACTTCTAATACAGAGTCTTTCCATCTACAAATCGCTAATCGTTTACTCACGCGTTCCACATGCGTATCAACAGCAATTGCTGGAATTCCAAATGCTACTGATACTACAACATTTGCTGTTTTCCTTCCGACACCTGGTAGTTTTGTAAGCTCATCTCGATCTCTTGGCACTTCCCCATTATAATCATCTAATAACATTCGGCATAACTTTTGAATATTTTTTGCTTTATTTCTATACAATCCAATAGAGCGTATATCTTGTTGTAATTCTTCTAGAGAAACACTTAAATAATCTTCTGGTGTTTTATATTTTTGAAATAAATTTTTCGTCACCTTATTTACCAATACATCTGTACATTGTGCAGATAATGCCACGGCAATTACAAGTTCAAATGGATTATCATGAATTAATTCACAATGCGCTTCCGGATACATATCCGCCATTGTATCTAAACAATAACGAATTTGCGTTTTATTTAACATATACTTCCTCCTACATTACTGCTCCAACCAATTATAAAAAGGCACTTTACCAGTAAATTTCGTCTCTTGTTGTGTCGTTTGTTGCGTTCGTTGCTGATTCGCTCTAAATTTCCGTCCTTGATTTTGAGCTTGATCTACTGTTTTAATGCCATTCTTTTTCCACTCAAATAAAATACGATCAATATATCGGAAATTCAACTTACCACTCATCACAGCTTCCCTGAGAGCAGCTTGAATTAAATTCGGATGATGTTGATCTTGGTCCTCCCACATTCCTAACGTTTCACATTCAAATGGTGAAAGTGGTCTTCCGAATTCTTTTTCAAATACTGTATATAAATTTATTTGTAGCTGTTTTGTTTCTTTTTGTTCTTCCTCTATTGATTCATCCATTAAGAAATGCAATACTTTTTCCCATAACGGTTGTAGAGAATAACTTTCGCACATCATCGCCTCTGATCTTTGTCCACCTTCTAGTGATAAAAAACCTTTTTGAATCAATGCCTGAATTACTTCCATACATTTCATTTCCGTTATTGTCATCCGTTCTGAAATCTCTGAAGGAGTCGGAAACGAATTACCTGACTCTAAAAATGTGTGCACATGAAGCACAACCATAAATTCCATTTCATTTAATCCTAATTTTTTATAGTGCATCATAAGCAATTTTGGAATTGCAATGCTTCCCTGCTCAAACCACTGTAACATCATTTTCTTTTTCATCACCAAACACCTCGCTCTCTAGTATAACACACCTTTCGCTATTTCAATTTGCTACAATTCGTCAAAAAAACCTCCCTATTATGTAGGGAGGTTTTTTGTATTACATGAATGAAATATTCAATTAAGCTTGCACTTTACTTTTCATGAACGTATGAATGCGTTCTAATGCTTTCTCTACTTGTTCAAGAGATGTCGCATATGATAAGCGAACGTTATTTGGTGCACCAAATCCAGTACCTGGAACAAGAGCCACCTTTTCCTCTTCTAATAATGCTTTTGCCCACTCATCAACTGTTTCATACCCAGCTAGTGCTACAGCTTCTTTTACATTTGGGAATAAGTAAAAAGCACCTTGTGGCTTGATACAAGTGAAACCAGGAATTTGGATTAACTTATCATAAATAATATTCAATCTTTCTTCAAACGCTTGACGCATCGTTTCTACAGGTTGTTGCGAGCCTGCATACGCAGCAATTGCACCGTATTGAGCAATGGAAGTTGGGTTTGACGTACTATGACTTGCTAAGTTCGTCATCGCTTTAATAAGCTGTTTATTTCCTGCTGCATATCCAATGCGCCACCCTGTCATAGAATGAGACTTAGATACACCATTAATAATAAGTGTTTGTTCTTTTAATGCATTAGAAAGCTGGGCAATTGAAGTATATTCTGCGTCACCATAAATTAACTTTTCATAAATTTCATCTGAAACGATTAAGATATCATGTTCTAAACATACTTCTCCAAGCTGTTGTAATTCTTCTTTGCTGTAAATCATTCCTGTTGGATTGCTCGGTGAATTAATAATAACTGCTTTCGTTTTCTCTGTAATTGCCTCACGCAGCTGCTTTGCTGTAATTTTGTACTCATTGTCTTCTAAACCTTCTACATAAACTGGGTTACCACCAGCAAGTTTTACTTGTTCAGGATAACTTACCCAATAAGGAGTTGGGATGATAACTTCATCTCCTTCATCAAGTAACACTTGGAATAATGTATATAATGCATGCTTTGCACCGTTACATACAATAATTTCAGACGGATCATACGCAATGCCTTGATCACGAGTAAATTTCTTCACAATTTCTTGTTTTAACGCTTGTAATCCACCCGTTGGTGTATACTTCGTATGTCCTTCTAACATCGCTTTATGCGCAGCATCCATAATATGCTCTGGTGTATTAAAATCAGGTTCTCCTGCTCCTAATCCAATTACATCATGACCTTCCGCTTTTAATGCTTGAGCCTTTGCTGTAATTTCTAAAGTTGCAGATGGTGTTAAAGCAGCTACTCGCTTTGCTAATTTCATTTGTAGTTCCCCCTACATCTATTTTTCAATGCTGTAGTGTCCAGCATATACCCCATTTTGAAATTCTAGATAATAATACGTATAACGATCTTCCTGATCAATATATGTAATTTCCCACAACGGAATATCGTTTTCAGCACCTAATTTTACTTTTACAATTTGCTTTGGCTTCGGTTTCGGCTCATCGCCTTTTCCTGTTGCTTGTTCCGCCAACCTTTGTAAAGCTTCTTTCTCAGAAATACCCTCACTCTTTTTCTTCACGAGGACATTTCCTTTTTTATCAGGTACCCAAACAATAATTTGTTCTCCTTTTTCATCTACACCTTGCACGACTGTATATGCAGATCTTCCGTTATAATAATCAACAGATTTTACTTTTGTAAGCTTTGCTTTTTCTTTAGCAATTTCTACAGATTTTGATTCTTTTGGAATTTTCTTGTCCATTGCTTTATTATAAACATACGCCCCATATATTCCGCTAGCAACGATAACAATAATGATTGCAAAGATCCACTTTTTCATTGTATCACTACGTTCTGTAAATGGTAAATACAGCTGTTTCTTTGTCTTTTTCGTCTAATGCTAATCCGAACATGAGGTCCTGCTCTTTTAACGTACGATTCAAACTATCAACAATTTTATACAAATCAGACGAATATTTAATACGTGTCGTTGATAGTACTTCGATTTTCTTCTCCATGAAAAAACTCCTCCGTTACACAAAAATTTCTAATTATAGAAGAACGCAATACGGTTACAATAAGAGTACATTCTTTACAACCCCTGCTTCATCACCCATCTATTATAGCAGGACATGTACAGCAAAAAAAGGTTTCAAGTCGAAAACCAATACATTTTGTATACAAGAAGTAAGAAAAATAAAATTCCTCCTACCCACATTTTTTACGCCTGAAGTTTATAAATACTTCAGGCGTATTTTTCTTCCAAATTTTATTAACTTGACGGTTCTTCTAATTGTACTAGTAATTCTTCTAACGGTCCCTCATAAAGAGGCACGCTAGGAATTGATTGTAAAAATCGTTTTCCATAAGAAGAACTCGTCAAACGACGATCTAATACTACTACAGTCCCCGTATCTGTATTTGTTCGAATTAAACGACCAAACCCTTGTTTAAAACGTAATATTGCTTGTGGGAGCGCTAATTTAGCAAAAACGTCCTCACCTTGATTTCTTAGCCATTCACCTTTCGCTTCCATCATTGGCTGATGAGGAGGTGTAAACGGAAGACGGACAATGACAAGACAACTTAAGGCATCTCCTGGAATATCGATCCCTTCCCAAAAACTACTCGTGCCTAACAAAATCGATTTGTCAAACTCTTGAAACTTTCGAATTAAGCGGCTTCGACTTCTATTATTCACACTTTGTGTTAATAATAAATAGCCTTCTAGTGCATCATTATTTTTCAAATTCGCATACGCTTCTTTCAACATTTCATACGAAGTGAATAAAACGAGCATTCTACCTTTTGTAGCTTTCGCTATTTTTGCAATATGTTCCGAGACAGACTCAATATATTCTTCATTACTCGCTTGCTTAATAAAAGGCACATCCGTTGAAACCATTAATTTCACTTGTTTATCATAGCGAAATGGTGATGAAACCTTTAAAGTATCTGGAGCGAAATCATGTAATCCGAGCTCCTCTTTTATATAATCAAACGTATCGTTAACTGTTAATGTTGCAGATGTAAAAATAACACTCTTTTTCTGCGTTAAAAATTCATCAGCAAATCTCTCACCAATATGAACAGGCTGCGCATATAAAACTGTTGAATGAATCGTTCCCTTCGTTTCAGTCTCCATCCATGTCACATATGAATTTTTTTCTAAAATGAGTAATTGTAAAGATTGTGCCATCTTTCTCAGCAACTCAATTAAATGCATAAATTCACCTGTAACAACATGCATCTCCCATTCTATCTTGCTTTGTAATATATCCACTTGTTTCTCCAGATTAGTCACTAATCTTCTTAATTCATATACAAAACGATTTGTTAATTCAACAATACTATCCCACAACTTACCCTTCTCTACTTCCGTGTTATATCGATAAATGAGCGGCATATTGTTCGTTCCTTGTTCTTGTTTTGTTTGCTTAAATATAAAAGTGCGTAACATTTGGAATAGTTCATCCGCATCAAATTTTAGTTCCTTCAAGCTATGGCTGATCATACGGAAAGTCGAACGAGATGCTTGCTCTGATTTTTTCATCATTTTATATACTTTGGACAGCACATCATCTGTTTCTAGTGTACCAAGGCGAGATAAAATCAATTGAAAATACATACAGGAGAACTGTTCGCCCAATGTTCTACTCGCAGCTTCTTCAATATGATGAGCTTCATCAAAAATAATATGTTCGCATGAAGCAAACAGTGGTTCTTCACTTGAAAAATCTTGAAATAATAACGCATGATTTGTAATAACGATATCTGCAAATAAAGCTTTATTCTTTGCTCGCTGGTAAAAACAACGACTAAACCAATTACTTTGCATACCGCCTGGACTATACGCATCACTACATATGCGATTCCAAAGTAACTTTCCCCCCTCAGGAATATTTAATTCGTCACGATCACCCGTTTCAGTTTGCAATAGCCAAACTAAAATCTTTGCCTTCGTAAGTGCCATATCATAATTTTTCTCTTCCTCTTGCATAGCATACTCAAATTTATGTAAACAAAGATAATGCTTTCTTCCTTTTAGAAGAGCTATCTCAAATGAAAATGGCATTATTTTCTGTAATAACGGAATTTCTTTTTCCAATATTTGTTGTTGTAGTTGTACCGTTTGTGTACTTATAATGACAGGTTCTTCTTTTTTCTTTGCAAAATAAAGACTAGGAAGTAAGTAAGCAAGAGTCTTTCCCGTCCCTGTACCCGCTTCAATAAGAGAAAAACGAGAATCTCTTAACGCCGTATATATCTCTTTCATCATCATTTGTTGACTTTCTCTTCTTTCAAACTTTGGCATATGTAATTCAAGTTTATCCATCGTTTTATTCAAGAAAGCATCGAACTTTGATGAACATGTTTCTCCTATGCTTAAAGAATAGTTCCGCTTTCGCAGCGCAATATTTCGATGTACTTCATACTCTGCTGTCGCTTCTTTTCCATGCATTACTTTCTTTAAAATATTTTCAGAAAGTACATCAGCTATATCACTTTGAAAAACATCGCTTAATTCATATAGCGATTGCAATGTGACAAGTGGTAACTTTTCAATTTCATTTAAAAATTGTAAAAACAATTCCGCTGTTGCAAGAGCATCACTATCTGCACGATGCGGTTGATCGTGCTCTAGTTCATGTTTCTTAGCTAAATCACGTAATTTATAACTATCAGCTGTCGGCAAAAGAATTTGCGCCAACTCAACTGTATCAACTTTTGGACAATGTACTTCTGTATATCCAGCCCGCCTTAATTCTTCCGTTAAAAAATTCCAATCAAAGTGAACATTATGTGCAACGAAAACCGCACCTTGTAATAGCTCAACAATCATCGGGGCTACATCTTGAAATAACGGGGCTTGTTTTACGAGATTTTCATCAATCCCTGTTAATTCGGTAATAAATAAGGGAATCTCTCTCCTCGGGTTAACAAAAGATGAAAAAATCTCCAATATCTCTCCATCTTCTACTACAACAGCTGCAATTTGGGTGATTTTATCTTTCCCATCTTTCCAGGAGTTCCCGGTCGTCTCTAAATCAACAACGACATAACGCTTACTCATATATGTAACACCTCAATTTCTTACCTTTCAAACAACAATAATTCATATATTGTTACTATACCACGTTTTATCTGATCTTAATGAAAAGATGCACAAAAAAGCTATCTCCTGAAATAGAGATAGCTTCCCATTTTATAAAATTGTACCGGCCTTTTCAGCGCCTAACATTTCAAGAATTTGATTATGATCGTCTAACACCGCAATTTTTGGTTCTTGCTTATGAACCTCTTCTTCCGTAACTAGACCGTAACAAATAATAATCACTTTATCTCCCGGTTGTACAAGCCTTGCAGCAGCACCGTTTAAACAAACAACACCGCTACCACGTTCTCCTTTAATAACGTATGTCTCTAAGCGAGCACCATTATTGTTATTTACAATTTGAACCTTTTCGTTTTCTACAATATTTACTGCATCCATTAAATCTTCATCAATTGTAATACTACCTACATAATTTAAATTTGCTTCTGTTACAGTTGCACGATGTAACTTCGCTCTCATCATTGTGCGAAACATAGATGCTCCCCCTTATTTAACCGTTAATGTTATATTGTCAATTAATCGTACATTTTCAAACTTAACAGCAATTGCTAAAATGATTCGTCCTTCAATTTTATCTATTGTAGTCAATGAAGGATATGCATATAAATCCGCATAATCTACAGTGCCTTTCGTATACGTCTCAATATGCTCTTTCACAAGATTCATAATGATTTCTGGATTGTGTTCGCCTGCCTCAATTCGTTCCTTCGCTATACATAGACTGCTGTATAAATGAGGAGCCTCTTCACGTTCTTCTTGTGATAAATACACGTTACGAGAACTTTTCGCTAATCCATCCTCTTCCCTTACAATATCAACTGGTACAATTGTAACGGGAATATTAAAGTCTGTTACGAACCCTTCAATTACAGCGACTTGCTGTGCATCTTTCATACCGAAATAAGCACGAGTTGGTAATGTAATGTTAAATAGTTTCATTAGCACAGTCGCAACTCCAGAAAAATGACCAGGTCTTTGTTTGCCACATAATACGTCGGTACGCTTCACAACTTCTACTGTTGTCGTTTGTTCTGCCGGATACATTTCTTCTACACTCGGATAAAATAAATAATCCACACCGTTTTCTTTTGCTACATTTTCATCTCTATCAATATCACGTGGGTATCGATCTAAATCTTCATTTGGTCCAAATTGTAGTGGGTTTACAAATACACTTAAAACTACAATTTCATTTTCTTCTCTTGCCTTACGCAGTAATGTAGCATGCCCTTCATGTAAATAACCCATCGTTGGAACAAAACCGATACTTTTTCCACTTGTACGAAGTTCGTTTGTAATTTGCTGCATCTCTTGCACTGTAGTTATGATTTTCATTATTGTTTTCCTCCGTATAACGCTAAGCATTCTTCCTCTTTCATTGTGAACGAATGTTTTTCTTCAGGAAATTGCCCTGTCTTTACTTCAGTAACGTATTGTGAAATCCCTCGCACAATCTCTTCTTGAACAGACGTATATTGCTTCACAAATTTCGGAACACGATTTACGCCGTACGAGATAAGATCATGGTATACAAGAACTTGCCCATCTACTTTTTGTCCCGCTCCAATTCCAATTGTAGGAATTGTCAATTGCTCTGAAATAAGTTCTGCTAATTGCATTGGCACACACTCTAACACAAGTGCTATCGCACCAGCTTCCTCACATTTCTTTGCATCTTCTATTAATTTTTTTGCGCTTTCAGCATCTTTCCCTTGTACTTTATACCCACCTAGCACTCCTACAGATTGAGGAGTTAAACCTAAATGCGCCACAACAGGAATTCCCGCATTCGTTAAGTAGTAAATCGTTGATATAACTTCTCCAGCACCTTCTACCTTTAATGCATGTGCCCCACTCTCTTGAACAATACGACGTGCATTAACCATCGTATCTTGCAATGAGACGTGATAAGACATAAATGGCATATCAGTTACAATAAACGTCTCTTTCGCTCCGCGGCGTACAGCTTTCGTATGATGAATCATATCCTCTACTGTTACTGGAACTGTTGAATCATATCCAAGTACAACCATTCCTAGAGAATCACCAACTAAAATCATATCGACCTTAGCTTCTTCTGCTAATTTAGCAGATGGATAATCATACGCCGTTAGCATTGTAATCGGCTCACCTTGCTCTTTCATCTTCAAAAAGTCTGTTTTTGTTTTCAAAAACTACTCCTCCTTTATACAGGAGAGAGGAGATGGCCGAAATCATATAAAAACCCCTCTGGCCACAAAAGGGCAGAAGGGTTGTGTGTTAGTCGGCATTATTCATCCCTCTGTCCCAGTCCGTTATTGGATCAAGGCAGAATCCAAATTATTATTTTTTCATACTGCATAAAATAATGGTGCAGTTCGCTTTGATACTGCCCATATTCGAACTAATTATAGCAAATTGCAAAAAGAAATTACTACATTTTTTTGAAAAAATAATTTTTCACTTCTATTACGGTATGTGAAATTTAAATTAAGAGTATATATGCTATAAAGTTTTTATAGATAATTCAATCATGGAAAAATAAGTGGTTTGGTTTTCAATGCACGCTTAAAAAATCCAAGTTAATTTCTTCTATAATCAATTTAAATGTATAGTATAACTCTTAAACTAATGATGCAGGTTAATTGAGGAAAAGTACTTAGCGAAGGAGAATTGCAGATGTCTATGAACAGCTGGTTATTTCGGTTCATCAGTTTGCTTGTAATGATTGTATGGTGGATGACTTTAGGATCCTTCAATGTATTTGCCTCAGTTAACGTCGTAACACAACCTACTGATTCAACGAAAGTGATTGAGGTCGAACTAAATGATGATTACTTTAATCCAAATGTCATCACGATTCCGATTGAAGAATCAACAACATTACTATTGAAAAATAAAGGTAAAAACGAGCACACCTTTACAGTAAAAAAACTCGGCATTGACGTCGTAGTCGAGTCAGGAAAAGAAAAAAATATTACTGTGAAACCTAAAAATACTGGTACATATGAATTAATATGTCGGTACCACCTCCTTAAAGGAATGGAGGGCAAAGTAATCGTCAAATAACATGCAAGGCCAGCTAGACGATATTTTGAAATGAAACTTACATATTCAAAAATTTATTATTAATTTACAAATTTAACTCAAAAATATTGAAATAAAAAGAAGTTCCAAAACAGGAACTTCTTTTACTTAATTTCGATATCGGCAGAATGAATATGATGTACTTTTCCTTCGTGATCCTCGAGAAGCAATACACCCTCCTCTGTAATACCTTTCGCCAGCCCCGTAATCGTCTGTCTCATCGTTCGAGCTGTAATTTCTTTTCCGATGCTCACAGCGTAACTTTCCCAGAGAATTTTAATTACAGAGAATCCATTTTTCAAATACTCTTCGTATAGTTTTTCTAGTTGTAAATAGATTTGTTGCATAAGCTCTGCACGAACAATTGGCTTACCTGATTCAATCGCTAATGAAGTTGCAATGTGCTGAATTTCTTCGTCAAAATGTTCTTGCTTTTGATTCGCATTAATACCAATACCCATAATGACAGCATTAATTTTATCAGGATCTGCTTGCATTTCTGTTAATATACCTACAGCCTTTTTACCTTGAATTAATATATCATTCGGCCATTTTATTCCTACGTTTACACCTGTACATTTTTCAATTGCTTGCGCAACGCTAACAGCCGCTAACAAAGTAAGTTGCGGTGCATGATGGACCGGGATCGACGGACGCAAAATAATACTCATCCAAATTCCTGTTCCTTTTGGTGAATGCCATTTTCTGCTTAAGCGACCTCTTCCAGCTGTTTGTTCTTCTGCCACAACAATAGTTCCTTCTTCTGCACCTTCATAAGCAAGTTTTGCTGCAATATGCTGCGTAGATTCAACAGTTTCTTCAAAATACACTGTTCTACCAATTCGCTTCGTTTGTAGCCCTAACTGAATTTCATTAGCAGTCACTTTATCTGGCTTACTCGCAATTCGATAACCTAATCGACGCACAGCTTCAAGTTCGTAACCTTCACTTCGAAGGTCCTCCATATGTTTCCACACAGCGGTTCTTGAGCAACCAAGTTTATCACTAATCGTTTGACCAGATACAAACTCTCCATCCGCTTCAGAAAAAACTTGCAATAACTGCTTTCTTATAGTAGATTGCATCTTTGCAGCCACTCCTTTATACTCTCTTTCTCATTAACTACATTTCCTTGTACAATTGCTTCTTCGATTTTTTGAAGCATTTCAGCAACCCACGGACCAGGCTTTTTATTTGCCCAGCTTAATAGATCATTCCCAGTCACATTCATTTCTTGACGACCCTTGATTGGCAATGCATGAAACATTGTTTGTACTCGTTTAACAGATGTACGATCATAGCTTTCAATCATTGCTTCATATACTCTCTCTGCCATTTCAGCAATATGAATTCCCGTTTTATAAAGAAGGACTGTATCCCACTCCTTCTCATTTCTAGTACGGATTGTTAATAAAACTGCAACAATATCTTTTATTTTTTTATTCGAAAACTTCCATTGACGTAAAAAGACAGATGGATGCTCTTCTCCGATACAATATAAGAAAAATGCCCATGCCTCAATATCCGTTTCAAAAGAATCCCATTTATACTGCGTAGCTTTTAACAGTCTCTCTTCTGACATTTGTAAATATGGTAAATGAGAAAATAGCTTCGTCTCTACTAACTCTTGGAGGCCCTTCACACAATATGTACCCGTTAACAGTTTCTCAAACTCCACTGTAATTCGCTCAATTGCTATATGTTCCAGTAAATGTCCATACGTTTCAATCGCTTGCTTCGTTTTTGTTTCTAAAGAAAATCCTAGCGTACTTACGAACCGAATACCACGCATCATTCGCAGGGCATCTTCTTGAAAACGATCAGCCGCATTTCCAACTGTTACAATTTCTCTCTTTTGAATCGCTTCTTGCCCAGCAAATAAATCAACCATTTCGCCTTCTTCTGTCATAGCAATCGCATTCATTGTAAAATCACGACGCTTTAAATCTTCTTCTAATGAACGAACAAATTGAACACTACTAGGTCTTCGAAAATCTTCATATTCGCTTTCTGTTCGAAAAGTGGTTACCTCATAAGGCTCACCATTTTCTACAACAATTACAGTTCCATGCTCAAGACCAACAGGAACATGCCTTGGAAATATTCCCATCACTTCTTCTGGTAAAGCAGATGTCGCGATATCAATATCTCCAATCGGCCTATCGATAATAAGATCTCGTACGCTCCCGCCAACAAAGTAAGCTTCATGTCCTTGTTGTTTTAATGTCTCAATAATAGAACTAGCTTTTTTAAATCTTTCCATTTTTGTCATCCCTTAGTACGTCATAGTAAATCGTTTCATATTGTGAGACGATTTTTTCTGAGCGGAACTGCTCGTAAACACTTTCTCTTGCTCGCTCCCCCATATTACGGTGAAGTTCCTCATCCTTTAATAGCTGAATGGCTTGATTTGCCACTCCTGTTGTATCGCCAACTTCACATAAATAGCCTGTTTCACCATGTTGAATGACCTCTGGAATACCTCCAACCCTTGTTCCGATACAAGGTACACCACACGCCATCGCTTCTAATAAAACAAGACCAAAACTTTCCTTCTCTGATAGAAGCAACATGAGATCACTCATCGCAAGTAACTCTGCAACATTATCTTGTTTTCCTAGGAATAAGACGCGATCTTCAATATGTAAATTCTTCACTAACTGTAAGATCGTACAAAATTCTGGTCCGTCCCCAACAAGAAGCAACTTCGCATCTACTTCTTTAGCAACTTTAGCAAACGCCTGAACAACATCCTGTACACGTTTCACTTTACGGAAATTTGAAATGTGAATAAGTATCTTTTCACTCTCACTTATACCGTATTCTTTCTTTAATTGGGACATATCACGCTTGAAATATACACGTTCGTCTATAAAGTTATATACCGTTTGAATTTCTTTATTTGGTTTTACAAGCTCATGCGTTTCGTTAATTAATGAATGCGAGACAGCCGTAACAACATCAGACTGCTCAATACCAAAGCGAATTAAATTATTTAACGAAGGGTCGGAACCTAGCACAGTAATATCTGTTCCATGCAAGGTTGTAACAATTTTAATACGCTCCCCAATCATTTGTTTTGCTAAATAAGCACAAATTGCATGTGGTATTGCGTAATGAACATGTAAAATATCAAGGTTTTCTCTTTGTGCAACCTCTGCCATTTTACTCGCTAACGCTAAATCGTATGGTGGATATTGAAATACAGAGTATTGATTTACCGTCACTTCATGAAAATAAATGTTTGGATACACTTTATTTAACCGAAATGGTAAACCCGATGTAATAAAATGAATTTCATGCCCGCGTTCCGCCAATTGCTTTCCTAACTCTGTTCCAACAACTCCAGAACCACCTACAGAAGGATAACATGTAATACCTATTTTCAATTTCATTTACATCCCCCTATTAAATCAGCATGTAATAAGACCGGTTTCTTACTCATAAATCCTTCGGCATACATTACTCCAACTTCTTTCCCAAACATCTTTTCACGAGCGATCACAGTTTCAACGTACCCTTCTGTTAACGGCGTCTTAACACCATCACTCCCTGTTGAAAACTGACTTTCATACGCTTCTAACGCTTCGACTTTTTTAGAAAGGTACTCACTAATATCTATACAAAAATTCGGTTTATGAAAACCATTAATCATATAATTATAAAAAGACTCTACACGATGCGGTGGAAACTCTGGCATATATTTACGGATTCCCGCTGAAAAAATGGCCTCTTCCACAAGCCTTGCACAATTCGCATGATCTGGATGGCGATCTTCATAATACGGTGCAAAAACTAATTTTGGTTTATATGTACGGATCACCTTTACAATTTCACGTATATATTCTTCTTTCATATACAAACCACGGTCCGGCATCGCTAAATTCAGTCTCGTCTTTACTCCCATTATACGAGCTGCAGCCATTGCTTCTTCTTTTCTCAACTCTATCGTTCCATTTGAAGAAAGATCAGCTTCTGTTAAATCACAAATACCTACTTCATACCCTTGCTTCGTATATTTAGCGATGGTACCCGCCATGCCGATTTCGACATCATCGGCATGAGCACCAAACGCTAATATATGTAATCCACTCATAATTGTTCCCCTCATTTTCTTAACTTGCGGTAATCTAAATCTCCTCGCTCTAACGCGTGCATTAACATTTCAGCACTTGCCATATTCGTTGCAAGTGGAATCGCATATACATCACACAAACGAAGCAACGCATTCACATCTGGTTCATGTGGTTGTGCTGTTAGTGGATCGCGGAAGAAAATCACCATATCCATATCATTTTTTGCAATCATTGCACCAATTTCTTGATCGCCCCCAAGAGGACCTGATTGATATCTTGTTACAACTAGACCAGTCGCTTCCATAATACGAAGTCCTGTCGTTCCGGTTGCAAATAATTCATGTTTTTCAAAAATTGGTTTATATGCGTATGCAAACGAAACCATATCGTTTTTCTTATTGTCATGTGCAATTAAGGCAATTTTCATCCGTTGTTTCCCCTTTAGTCGATAATATTTTCTAAACCGTACACAAGATGATCGAGGTTCATTACTGTCTCAATTGATAGTTTTACACCTGACATAAATGATGCACGATTGAATGAATCATGACGAACCGTTAACATTTGTCCATCACCGCCAAACATTACTTCTTGGTGCGCAATAAGTCCTGGTAAACGTACACTATGAATGTGAATACCGTCTACATTCGCACCACGTGCTCCTTCTAATTGTTCCGTTTCATTAGGGTGTCCTTGCTCTTTTGGCACACGATTTTGACGGATTAATTCTACTGTTTTTACAGCCGTACCAGATGGCGCGTCTAATTTTTGATCATGGTGTAATTCAATTACTTCAACATCTTGGAAGTACTTCGCTGCCATTTGTGAGAATTTCATCATTAGAACTGCACCAATTGCAAAGTTTGGAGCAATAATTGTTCCAACTTCTTTTTCTTTTGCATTTTCTGTTAATTGCTTTAGTTCTTCTTCAGTAAATCCAGTTGTACCAATAACAGATCGAAGTCCACGTTCAACTGCAAGTGTCACATGTTTCTTTCCAACTTCTGGTGTTGTTAAATCTAATAATACATCTGCTTCTACTTCATCTAAACAAGTATGTAAATCTGCGTAAACTGGTGTGTCTAACATCGGCATACCAGGTAAATCCGAAATCTTTTCTCCACCATGCTTATAGTCTACTGCTGCTACTAGATTGAAATGTTCTGTTCTTTCCATAAGAAGGACTGCTTCATGTCCCATACGTCCTCTTGGTCCAGCGATAATTACTTTAATTTCTTTCATTATTCTTTCTCTCCCTCATCAATACGTGTCCAGCGATCTTTATCGCGTGTATTAAATTTATTCATTACAATGTTATGCGCTGTTTCTAAATCAATATTTAAACTATTTGCCATACAAATCATAACAAATAATACATCTCCAAGCTCTTCTTCAATACTGCGTTCTTTTTCAGTAGTTTTCTTTGGTTTCTCACCATAATAATGGTTTACTTCCCTCGCAAGCTCTCCCATTTCTTCCGTTAAACGAGCCATCATTGCAAGCGGGCTGAAATAACCTTCTTTAAACTGACCAATATATGCATCTACTTCTTTCTGCATATCTTTCATCGTTTTTGCTTCCATATAATTCACCTCTAATCCTTCCTCTTTCATGTTAGCCAATTCATCGCGATTTGACAAATATTATTCCCCGCCAATCACCTATTTGCGACCCTTTTTTGGATAGACTATAATAAAGTGAAACTTCTTTTGCCGGTTTTTTCGCAAAAAATTAGCCCGAACCAACCAGGGTTCTACAGCTTTTATTATTTTCACTAGCAACCAGAAATTACTTGCATTATGTTTTATCGTTTCAGCGGAGCAATACAATCTACATAATTAGGGGGATTTCTATATGAAAGCAAACTTGAAAATTCGAAATATCATTTTCATTTTAATTGGTTCCGCTATTTTCTCTTTCGGTATTGTAAATATCAATATTGAAAACCACCTTGCAGAGGGTGGCTTTACCGGTATTACACTATTATTATATTTTCTATTTTCGCTTGACCCTTCCTATACAAACTTAATTTTAAATATTCCCATATTTTTTATCGGTTGGAAGTTACTCGGCCGAACGACATTTTTGTACACTTTAATAGGTACATTTAGCGTATCTTTATTCCTATGGATTTTCCAGCGCTACGAAGTACTCAACTTACATTTAAACTTACAAAATGATATGACACTGGCTGCTTTATTCGCTGGGGCATTTATCGGTATCGGGCTTGGAATTATATTTAAATACGGCGGTACTACTGGCGGTGTTGATATTATTGCAAGGCTAGCTCACAAATATTTTGGATGGAGTATGGGAAAAACGATGTTTATGTTTGATGCCGTCGTTATTGTCGTCTCTATTCTTACATATTTATCATATCGCGAAGGCATGTACACGTTAGTTGCTGTTTTTATCGGAGCTAAAGTTATTGATTTTATGCAAGAAGGAGCTTATGCAGCAAAAGGAGCTACTATTATCTCGGATAAAAACGATGAAATTGCTTCAAAAATTTTATCCGAAATGGAGCGCGGTGCAACCTTTTTAAAAGCAGTTGGATCCTATACAAAAGTTGAACGAAATGTACTATATTGCGTTGTTGCAAAAAATGAAATCGTGAAACTAAAAAATATCATTACTTCTGTAGACCCTCACGCCTTTGTTGCTGTAAGTGATGTACATGATGTCGTCGGCGAAGGATTTACATTAGATGAAAATAAAAACCCGTTACATAATTAATATAACTAGAAAAGCTGCTTAGCTTTTCTAGTTTTTTATTGATATATGTTGCTTCAGTTTCTCTAAATCCTCATAAATCAACTCCAATAAACTCCGGTTATAAAAAATTGAAGCTGGATGAAAGGTCGGAAAAATAGAATATTCTTTTTCTGTCCATATAAATTCTGTACCACTACTATCTTTCAGTTGTTGCACTGGTTGCTTTAATAATTCTCCATGAACATCCGTAATTTTATTATTTTTACCACCTAAACGCTGTAATGCAATATTACCAAGTGTGACGATAACAGGTGGCTCTATATGTTCCAATTCATAATCTAATAAAGGTGCATGCGCTATTATTTCTCCTTGATTCGGTGTTCTATTATACTTTTTTTGTATGATTTCACCACTTCGTTCTCTTTTCTCTTTCCACTTATACGGTCTACTCCGAACCGCACTCGTAATGTACACTTCTTCCCTTGTAACGTGAATCCGCTCTAAAAACCCCATTAATTGTTTTCCAGCTCTCCCACTAAACGGAATACCATTATGAATTTCCGTTTCACCAGGCGCTTCTCCAACGAGCATAAATTTTGGATTTTCAGGACCTTGGCCACTTATAAACCCTTCTAACTGATAAGAAGTACTACGCTCGTTCACTTGTTTTACTAAATGGTTTGGATATTTCATTTTCCTCACCACCCTTCCTCATTACTTCTATTATTTCTATTTGCAATATATTATATAATTCAGTCCTCTAAACAAAAAAAGACTATCATAATTGATAGTCTTTAGTCGTCGCTACGCTGCATACCAGTATACATTAATACGAGACGTAATAATTCAAATACCGCTACAGCTGCAGCTGCTACATATGTTAATGCTGCCGCATTTAATACTTTACGAGCTTGGCCATATTCATCTGTGGATACGATACCTAGCGCTTCGATTTGTTGCATTGCACGTTTTGATGCATCAAACTCAACTGGTAATGTAACGAGTTGGAACACAACACCTGCTGCCATTAAAACAATTCCTAATAACAATAGTTTTGACATTGTCGCAAATATACCAATCATAATAAATACCCATGATATATTCGATCCAAAATTCGCCACTGGAACTAACGAATGACGGATACGCATAAAGTTATAATCTTGTGCATCTTGAATCGCGTGTCCTACTTCGTGTGCTGCAACTGCTGTACCAGCAACTGAATGACCATAATAGTTATCTGTTGATAATCGAACCGTTTTGGCAGTTGGATCATAATGGTCTGATAAATGACCTGGTGTTTCTTCTACAGCTACGTTGTATAATCCATTTTCATCTAAAATTTTTCGGGCCACTTCCGCTCCTGTCATACCTGATGTTGAATAAACTTGTGAATACTTGCTATAGGCACTACGTACTCTTGACTGTGCATACAACGGTATGATCATTATGATCGCGAAGTAAATTAAATAAAACATCATGAACCTCCATTGAAGTTTTAATTATAGTACTTCTCATTCTATTTTCTTCTGCCATTATTGTCAATGAATAAACCTTACAATCCGTATCTTTATTTACCCGCATTATCTATTTTTAGAATGTACATTACTTTTTCTTTTTTCTCTCTCCCCTTTATACTTTCTCCATCCAACATAAGTTAATGTGAATAAAATAAGTCCTCCAGTAATTGTCATAAACCAAATGAGAGATGGTGCAATTTCATCCTTTTTTACTGTGTGAAATATCTTTTGCAAATCCCCTTTAATGATTCCTAATTGCATTTGGCCGCCTTTCGTCTTTAACATAACGTTACGAAATTCATCCAAATAAGATAAATGAGCATTTATACGTTGCACCTCATTTTCTGGTAAAGCAATCATTAGGCTTGGATAAATAATATTAAATTCATTTAAAAATGTATTTAACGTTTGTTGAAACTGTCCAGCATCTTCTTTTTTCATCGCTTTTTCCACTTGAGAAAAGGCATCCATTACTTTCCCTTCTCTTTCCATCCAAAGCGGTTGATATTTCGATACTTGCGCATCAACAGCAAGTTGCAGTGCCAACACATTATCAATTTTAACTTGCTTACCTAAATTTTCTTCCGAGAGAGATTGTTTCGCCTTGTCATAAGCTAAAGAAATGACTCTAACTTGATTTGGTGTTACTTCTTGCTTCTTTTCATTCCCCTTCACTACAAACTGCTCCGAGAAATACTGTAATACTTGTACTGCTTTTTCATCTTCATTACGTTTCACTAACTGTAACGAGTCGTCTAACAATCCTGTTAGTTCACTCCACTCTTCAGCATATATACGTAACGGAAACATTATAATTAGAAATGCGATCAATCCAATTAATGTTCTCTTCATCCCGGTCCCCCCTATAACTACTAGTACAAAATATGTTAAATTGGACAAGAATAGAACATAACTAGGCTGAAAAATATATTATCGTTTTATAAACAAAAAAATTCTCTTTAAACAGAGAATTTTTCCTTTGAAATCTTTTTCTTTTTTACGAAATATCTATACATGCTGTAACAAAGTATACTACCACATAAAATGAATAATAAAATAGCACACGCAGCATGCATAAAGAATTCTTCTGGTAGCATTAATATAATCGGATCCGTTTCAATATCAAACATCCAATAATCATTACTGAATAAAAGCTTATGGAATAATACAAAACTCTTTTCAAAATTAATAGCAATTGGTAACATCAGTGCTATCGGAAATACGATTGTTAGAATCGATCCGTGCAGTAAAAACTTTTCATTTTTTCTTTTTAATAAATACACGCCACCTATTACTACGATCATAATTGTCGCATACATCACATATTGAATCTTCACTAAAATATTTTTAACATCTACAAAATGAATGCGGCCATTTGTAGACATATCTAATGTTGGCAATTGTAATGCTCCGTCATAAAACGGAGATAAATATGTAATAAGTACATCATAATTTCTCTTAATTTCATCCTTCGTCATATCCGCTAAATCTGGGATGTTTAAAAAATCAATTTCAAAATAATACAGCCATTTTCCGTATACAACCGCCATTGTTGCGAGTGCAAAAATAGAAAATGCTATGCTATATGAAACAACTAAAGTGATTAATCGATCCAATATTTTTGTGCCACTCTTATTTTTCTTCATTTTCTCCCCCTAAATGTCCTCACCATCATAAAGAAAACTGTTTTCGGTTCTCACGTAAGCAATAATAATATGTAATGCACAATACAGCAATACTTAGCCAAAACGTAAAATAACCAATTTTCTCTGCAAACAAATGCATAATTCCGTATCTCGGCATTTGCCAAAATAAATAATCAATTGCATCATTATGTAATGTCCATATACCCGCTACTACAAAATGCCATTTTTTTATGCGGTAAAACGGAGCATACAACACTCCCTGCACAGCCATTGCAAAATGCGATAGCATTAACATATACCCCATAAGACCAATAGGACCTTTTACATAAATCAAAACCCCATTTACAACAACAGCCCATATACCATATTTTATTAAAGTAACAATTGCCAGAGCCTCTATTAATCCCCAGTTTCTCTTTATTAAGAAACCAATTAAAACAAAGACAAAAAAGAGACTCGCCATAGGGCTATCTGGTACAAATGGCCAAAATATAGGTGAAGTTTCTTTTAATTGATTTCCATACCATATAAATCCGTAAATTGTACCTAACATGTTAACAATCAATAAAAATAATAGTACCGAACGTTGCCTTAACATTGCATACAAGTAAACCAAGCTGTCTGTCCAACACCTTTCAAACAAAGTCATTCTTTCATCGAACTCTACTCTATTATATAGTAAACTTTCTATCATCAAAATAAAAAGCTGACTACAAATTTTGTAGTCAGCTCTCTCTTACTTCTTATTATACTTTGCGATAAATTCTGAAAGTTTTTTCACTTCTTCATCCGTTCCCTTAAATACACCTTTAGGCATTGCGCCTTTTCCGTCTTTCGCAATTTTAGCGATTTCTTCTGGTTTTAAAGTTAAGTTTTGCAAAGCCGGTGCTGCTGCCCCGCCCTGCAAATTGTCACCATGACATGTTAAACAAGTATTTTTTTGCATTAGTTTATAACCGTCATCATTTTTATCCACTGGTGCTGTTTTTACAATTGCTCCTTGTTTTTTTGCAGCTTCCCAATCGTGGTGTGCTACAGATTCCCAAGTTAAAAAGATAATCGATGCAATTGCTAACAACATAAATCCAGTTGCTACAGGACGCTTCAATGGGCGTCTTTCTGGGCCTCGATCAAGAAATGGAGCTAACAGTAATGCTCCAAACGCAATCCCTGGCATAATAAATGCTCCAATTACAGTAAATGAGCCTGAAGCATAAGAATACTTTAATAACTGATACAAGAATAAGAAATACCAATCTGGAAGTGGTATATATCCTGCATCTGTAGGATCCGCCATTCTCTCAAGCGGTGACGGATGCGCCACTGTTAAACATAAATAACCGATTAAAAAAACTGCACCAACCATCCATTCTTTTAACAAGAAGTTCGGCCAAAATGCTTCTGTTTTTCCTGGGTATTCAGAATAATCTTTTGGAATATTTGGTTTCCGAGCTACTGGTACCCGAGAATCTCCTACAAACTTCATCCCTTTGCCGCGGTGCATAATCTCCCTCCTTTAGTTCTTTCCCCTTTAATTTAGCAATCTCTTATAGTGGACCGGAAATACCTTGTTTGCGAATCATGATGAAGTGGAAGGCCATTAAACCTAGAAGTGCTGCTGGTAAGAAGAAGACATGAATAGCAAAGAAGCGAGTTAATGTTTGAGCGCCAACAATTTCGGAATGACCAGCGAGTAATGTTTTTATATAAGGACCAATGAGCGGCGTTTGTTCTGCGATTTGAATCCCTACTTTTGTAGCAAATAACGCTTTCATATCCCACGGTAATAAATATCCGGTAAAACCAAGACCTAACATAACAAAGAAAATAAGAACACCAACAATCCAGTTTAGCTCACGAGGCTTTTTATATGCACCTTGGAAGAAAACTCTGAGTGTATGTAAAAACATCATTACTATTACAAGACTAGCACCCCAGTGGTGCATACCACGAACAATTTGCCCGTACGCAACTTCATTTTGTAAATAATAAACCGATTCCCAAGCATTTTTAATATCTGGCACATAATACATTGTCAAAAACATTCCAGACAAAATTTGAATTACAGTAACGAAAAAGGTAAGCCCTCCAAAGCAATAAACGAATGCAGAAAAGTGATGTGCCGGGTTTACATGTTCAGGTACTTCATGATCAGCGATATCGCGCCATATTGGTGTAATATCTAACCGCTCGTCTACCCAATCATAAATTTTATTTAGCATCTACTTTGCACCCCCTCTTGGCTTCGCTTTTCCTAAATACAATGTTCCATCTTTTACTTTAGACTCGTACACATCAAGCGGAGCAAGGGGCGGTGTGCCTTTAATGTTAACCCCATCTTTTGTGTAACGCCCCCCGTGACACGGGCAAAAGAATTGATTCGGATGTGCTTTGTCTGAATTCCAGTTCACTGTACATCCTAAATGTTTACATACTGGAGAGAACGCAACAATGTCTCCGCTTTCATCTTTATGAACCCAAGCTGATTTTGGCTCGTCAGACTTGTACCAACCATCAACCTGCTTCACCTTAAAGTCGAAACGCTTCGGTTCTGTTGTAATATCCTTCACTTGTGCAACAGCAACCATATCCGTTCCTGCTTCTTTTCTTAACACCGGATCAAGCGCAAATCGCGTCATCGGCATTAAAATACCCGCTGCCATAAAGCCTCCTACCCCTGTAAGTGTGTAATTTAAAAACTGTCTTCTTGACACACGATGTTCCTTCTCGCTCACGAAAATTTCCCCCCTCTATCAGAAATTGTCCCCTCGTGAAAAATAATATAAAAAATAAAAACTAGGACACTATCATGATATAATACCCACATGCGCAGGTCAATATCATACTACTCATAATAATGGGAACTTTCTGTTTATTATTATTTTCCCCATTTTTCTTCTAACATTACCATTATATTTTTTATATGAGCGTGAATGACTTCTCTCTTCGCTTGATCACTAAATTGTTCTAACGCTAATGAAGGAAACCAAAATAAATCTCCTTGTAATTCTTGCATATCTTCTTTCCATGAAAAATCACTTGTAACGTAAGCAATGTGCTTAAAACCTTGGCTTTGTAAATGATCTGTCCATTCTTGCAAACGACCTTTTTCATTCTTTTGACTTTCTACTAAATACGTAAATGCAGGTAATAAAAGCACTCTTCCTTTATATTCTCTTTCCAATTCCATACTCAACAATTCGATAAATTCACCTTGTTCTACAACCATTTTCATTTCTTTTGCTGCCGAAATTGATAAAAGTGGTATAACTCCTGTATCAACATACTCTCTTGCTTGCTCAAACTGTTCCACATCTTTTGCAATCCATTTCAAGTCTCTTCCCTCCCTCATTTCAAAATAACAGAACTTTCACTTTATATATATTAAACCATACTAAAAGGGGTAAAAAAAGAAAAACTACCTAATATCGGTAGTTTTTCTTAAAAAAGTCTGAAATTTGTAAAAAATTAATAATCCAAATAAATTCTATAAAATCTTTAACTCCGCCGTTAACCTATGAAACGCTTCTTTATCTTGCTTATCCAACGCTTCATCAATTTGTTTCAAAAGACGTTCTCTTCTAAATGAAAATACACTTTCTTCTAAAAATCTCTCTGCAAGTAAACGATCTTTTTCATTTACTTCAATATGCTTTGGTAAATATGGGTTTTCTTCTAATACAGCTACATAATTTGCATTTTGGAACGATGATTTAAAGTTGAGTTGAATATAAATATCTTCATCTCGATTTAAACGAATATCATGAAACGATTTTTCAGCATCTGTTGTCATAACATTTTGTTTAAAAAAGTGAAACGGTGTATCCTTCACACAATTCGCTGACATCACTAAGCCACGCGGACAATATTTTGCATGCTCTACGAAGTGGACTTTATGCATTAATTGGTCGTGACTCATTAAATAATTCAAAATCCATACACATTCACGCTGTTTCAGTTGGTAATTATTCAAAAACCATTTTACAAAATCCTTCTTCTCGTTTACAGAAACAGGGGTATTCATAGCAATTAAGTCCCTCCTCTGTCTTTCTCTTTTCTTTTTAGATTCAAGAAGCGGCATTCAGTTTCCTTCCAACTTATGAAAAATCCTATAAATTATATAACAACTCTTCAATATGAATTTGTGTCGGGTCTAGTTGTATCAACTGAGTAAATACTTCTTTCGCCTCTTTTCGCATTCCTTCTTCCAATAAGAAATAACCGTACTCTTCCAAGAAGTCTGGATGATTCTTAAAAGAAGTATATGCACTTTCATAGTGTTTTAATGCATCCGAATACATTTCTAATTGTTTTTTTGCAAACGCAAGATCCCAAAGTAGTTGTGTATCTGGCTCTCCGCTATCAATTGCACGCTCTACAACTGCAATTAACTCTTCATACTTTTCTTGTTCTTTTAAAATATAAGCATATTTCAATGTTGCACCTAAATGTCCTGGATCTAACTCAAGCGCTTTTTGAAGCACTTCTTCTGCTTCCGCTACTTTCCCTAATTTTGCTGCAATGTTAGCTAATTCTACATAAAACGGAACAGAAAGCTCATCTACTTTAATTCCTTCATGAAGTGTTTCATAGCTTTCTTGAAGCATTCCTTCTTTTTCATAGCTTTTCGCTAAATACATGTACAATGATGCATACTCAGGGTCTAATTCTTTTAATTCTTGCCAAGCACCAATTGCTCTTTGATATTCTTCTCCTTGGTATAATGTGAAGGCATATCCAAATAATGAGTGAATATCTTTTTGCTCCTCTAATCCTGCTTCATAGTAAGAGACTGCCTCTTCCCAGTTTCCAATCGCACTTAACGTTTCCGCAAGGCGCAACGCAATGACAACACCACCCATTACTTTATGTTCTGCTAATAGCGACTCATAATAAGTAATTGCCTTTTGTTCTTCACCTTTACTACTATATAATTCTGCTAATCCAAACGTAATAACA
Organism: Bacillus cereus group sp. BfR-BA-01383; assembly: GCF_022663495.1. Taxonomy (NCBI): domain Bacteria; kingdom Bacillati; phylum Bacillota; class Bacilli; order Caryophanales; family Bacillaceae; genus Bacillus; species Bacillus cereus group sp. BfR-BA-01383. The sequence goes on along the minus strand of NZ_JAKUFP010000014.1, from coordinate 746 downwards.
GGTTCGTCAGGCATCATTTCTTTCGCCTTTAATAGTTTTTGCTCCGCTACATCATCAAAGCCTTGCATTTGGAATAAATCTGCAACAAGTAATAACGATTGAACATATAAATCATCATTTTCTGGAATATCATGAAGCACTTCAATCGCTTCATCCTCTTTGTCTAGATCAATATATAATTCTGCTAAAAATACCGTAAATTCACTTTCTTCTGGATACAGTAAACGTAAGTCTTCAGTAATTGCTAGCGCCTCATCCATAAATCCAAGTGTATGGTAATAGCGAGCGATATCATACTTCTCTTCATCATTCGCAATTTGTAATTGTTCTTTTAATAATTGTAACCCTTTTTCCGCTTCTCCATTTTCAATATATGAAACAGCTTGTTCAAACTTTTGCATAAACGTCTCCTTTAATTCTAAAAAATATTCTCTTCTGTTCATTTATCATAAGCAACTCACTGTAAGAACGCAACCTTTAGAATGAGTATACTTCTTCTTGTACTTTCACTGATAACGATTCGCATATGACACCGATACCGCATTACTACTTTCTATTGTACCGTTTTCTTTCATTACCGTGCAAATAACTTCCGATACGATAAACTTAACTAAATCTATACAATTCAATCAAATTTACACAAGTTAGTGCTTCATCGTGTTCTCGCAACCCCGAAGGGACGAGGGGTATAACACTCCACACGAGGCAGTATCGTTACCTCCTATTATCAAGCATTTATTTTACCC